>NZ_VEKZ01000049.1:0-30773 GCF_007681465.1 Siminovitchia fortis | reverse complement strand
TTTCAGGTTTTTCACCGGAGTTAATTTGAAATTAGGTGTCTGAAATAATGTGCTAGTTTACACCATTGTTGTGGATGGCACGGGAATCCATACTTTTAAGGAGAAGCACTGTGAGCATTGTCTGAGACGGGAATACAAGGATAAAGAAACCGGGGAAAAAACAAAGGTTATCTATATGCATCATGTATTGGAAGCAAAGCTTGTCGTTGGGGATATGGTGTTCAGCATCGCTACAGAGTTTATTGAAAACGAATCGGAAGATGTCCCCAAGCAGGACTGTGAACTAAAGGCATTCAAAAGGCTGGCCAAGAAAATCAAAAGCACGTTCAAACGCCTGCCTATCTGCCTTTTGGGTGATAGCCTCTATGCATGTGAACCTGTCTTTGACATCTGTGAAAAAAATAAATGGAAATACATCTTCCGTTTCAAGGAAGGCAGGATTGAAAGCATCGCGACCGAGTTTCAGGCCATCAAATTACTGGAGGAAAACAACAAAAACAACAAAAATAACAAATACGAAAACAAAGAGGGAGGCAAGTTTGTTTGGGCCCCCGATATTCCATATAACGACAGACGCGTGAATCTTTTGGAAGCAGTATTGGAGAAAGAGGACAAGGAATTTTTGTTTATTACGGACATTAGAATCACTAAAAGGAATGCGGAAAGACTCGTTCAGGCGGGACGGAGTCGCTGGAAAATAGAAAACGAGGGTTTTAACCACCAGAAAAACGGATGGCATGATATCGAGCATGTGAATTCCCATAACTATACGGCCATGAAAAACCATTACCTTCTGGTGCAGATCGCCGACATCCTGGTTCAGTTGTACCTTAATGGCGCCAAGATCCTAAAAGGCCTGAAAAAATCGGTAAAAGAAAAAGCCTCGGATCTGTTGGAAGCGATTCGCACCCGCATTTTAACAGCCGAGGACTTACACCAATTAGGAAAACCGATGCAAATCAGGTTTACCTAGCATTTCTATTTTATCAAAGGATGTGATGCTAAGGAAGAGTTTTTATAGTTATCCACAACTTTAAAGCCAAAAATCATAAATTGGGTTCGTGTTGACTTTTATCACAGAAAAATCGTCTGGTAATTTTTTACATAAGTGGATAAGTATTTTTTCTGTTTTAAGGGCTAAAAAACATAAATTTACTCCTCATGGCTGTCTAATGGATGAATGTATTCCTTGAATACTGTTTTTATGGTATGATTGTCCATGTGAAGCTCCTTATAGTTAGGGATTTGGACAGGACTACCATGCCCTAATTATAAGGTTTTTTTGTGTTTATTTTTAATGAAAATTGGGATGATTTTTAACATTTTGATAGTTTGTGTGCGAGTTAAATTACTTGACTTTTGCTTGAAAATTTAATGCAACGCTAGTGATAATTTCCTGGACGCTTAAAAAAGCGTGCCATCCAGGCACGCGAGTTTTATTTATATGCTAAAAGTTTTTCAACTTTACGGATTCAGGCCCCGTTTTCTGATTTCCATTTTCAATAGACGTATCCAATCGGCACCATGATCATTCTTTTTCGCGTCTCGGTAGGCTGCAACTAACTGTTCATTGGTCATAATCTTCATGTGCAAAAACCTCCTCGTGAAATTGAATAATTCTTTATTTTCATTTTTTATTTTACCTGTTTTCGGATAAATTTGAAAGCGTTTTGTTGAAATTAATCTAACAAAAAGCGACAATTTTCGACCGGTTTTTAACATGAAAAACGGAGTCCTCTAAAAGGGGACTCCGTATTAGGTTTTATTTCATCGAGATCCATACGCTCTTGACTTCAGTATAGTTATTCAGGGCGTATGAACCCATTTCTCTTCCAAGGCCTGACTGCTTAAACCCGCCAAACGGAGAAGCTGCATCAAAAGCATTATAGCAGTTGACCCAAACAGTTCCGGCACGAAGACGGTTTGCCACATAGTGTGCATTTGCGACATCACGCGTCCACAGGCCCGCTGCCAATCCATATTCGGTGTTATTTGCACGTTCAATCAACTCATCAAGATCCTCGAACGGCATGGCGGAAATAACTGGACCAAAGATTTCTTCCTTGGCGATTGTCATGTCGTCCCTGACATCCGCAAAGATAGTCGGCTCTACGAAATAACCCTGGTCATGAGGCTTCTGTCCGCCTGCAAGCAGTTCAGCCCCTTCACTGAGCCCCTTTTCGATGTAGTTCAATACCCGGTTTTGCTGTTCAGCCGAAACGAGCGGCCCCATTTCAGTATCCTGGTTCAACCCGGCACCCTGTTTTATGTTTTTCGCATGGGAGGCCATATCGGCTACCACATTGTCAAAGTTTTTCTTTTGGATGAACACACGTGAACCGGCGGAGCATACCTGTCCTTGGTTGAACATGACACCGTTCAGCGCTCCTGGAATTGCTTTGGTCAAGTCCGCGTCAGGAAGGATGATGTTTGGAGACTTTCCACCAAGCTCCAAAGTGACGCGCTTAACGGTTTTTGCGCATTGCTCCATGATTTTCTTTCCAACTTCTGTCGAGCCTGTAAATGCGATTTTGTTCACATCCGGATGGTTCACAAGTGCAGATCCTGCAGGCTCACCAAAGCCTGGTACAATATTAACGACCCCTGGCGGGAATCCTGCTTCTTCAATGAGTTCAGCTAAGTATAATGCGGAAAGCGGCGTTTGTTCCGCAGGTTTCAATACGACGGTACATCCGGTGGCGAGCGCTGCCCCAAGCTTCCACATCGCCATCAATAACGGGAAGTTCCATGGAATGATTTGGCCTACTACACCTACAGCCTCGTGGCGCGTATAGTTAAAGAATGGCCCTGATACAGGAATCGTCTGTCCTGTAATCTTTGTCGTCCAACCTGCATAATAGCGCATATGCTCAATAACAAGCGGAAGGTCCGCATTCATTGTTTCACGGATGGGCTTTCCGTTGTCAAGGGTCTCCAGCTGCGCAAGCTCTTCCTTATTCTCTTCTATTAAATCCGCAAGCTTGTACATTAGCCGCCCTCTGGCAGCTGCGCTCATTTTGGACCATTTACCTTCGTCGAATGCTTTTCGTGCAGCTTTTACTGCGCGATCTATATCTTCCGCGCCCGCTTCATATAAAGTGGCCAGTGTTTCTCCCGTGGCAGGGTTGGGGGTGTCAAAAGTTTTTCCATCCGCACTTTCAACAAACTCTCCATTGATATAAAGATTTTTTGTCCCCTGTAAAAACTTTTCCACCTTCTCTTTTACATCCATTGTTACTTGGCTCATTGAACTCCTCCTTAAAATATTTTCCAAGGAAACTGGCTGAAGAAGTTAGGTAACCGCTTCCAAATACAAGTCTACTATGAATATATTAAATTTACAAATAAAACCCTTGGAAAACTTGTCTGCATAAATTGACAAGTTTCGAAAGTGAATAAAAATATTTTTATTAATTATCATTTTTTTCTTACTATTTTCGTTTGGACATTTTATAATGAACATATCAGAACAAAATTGAAGGAGGGTGTTTTATGTTTGATGAAAGAGCTGCGTTAAAATTGAGGCTGGAGCAAATGCAGGATGCGGAAGAGAGGCTGGCCAGGGTGTTTCAAAAGGAAAGGGCGTTTATATTCAATCGGCTGCGTGAACTTGACAGGGAGGAAGGTTCGGATACAGCCGCTTCGGACGAAGAGTTTCATTTACTGGAATCCGTCAACAAATATTTGGAAGCACCTGATGAGAATTTTGAACAGAACCGCCCGGAAATGACGAAGTCAAGAAGGGCAAGGCCATCCAGAAGGAGCAAAACCACCAAAATGCGGGATACGGCTATCAGGATTTTAAAAGAACAGAACGCACCGATCAGGGGAATAGATCTAAAACGGATTATCGAAGAACAGACGGGGTTTCAAATCGCCAATATGACAACCTTTATGAATACCATTACGAAAGCGGACCCGAAAATCATTAAAATCGGACGCGGCTTATATACGTATGATCAGGAGCCCCAAAGCACGAAAACAATCTTCCTTGGTACAGATGATATGAATGACGCTCTGAGCAGTGAACAATAAGCATGCTGAAACAGCACGCTTTTTTTCTTTGCGGTTGATTTGATAAAATGATATAGAAATTTGAATTGCGAAGAAGAAAGGATTGTTCACGTTGAATCTAGCAGAACTGCCCGGTGATATTCAAAACATGATAGACAAGAGAAAGCGGGCATTCTCTTTTTACCAAGAGGAATTGATCGGCGAACATGGATTTCTGGCGGAGGATGAGACACTTTTGCTGGATGCTGTCATTGCTTTGTCACTCGGAAAAAATATTTTATTGAAAGGCCCCACAGGCTCCGGTAAAACAAAACTTGCGGAATCATTGTCAAAATTATTCGGCCAGCCGATGCAAAGTGTCAATTGTTCCGTTGATACAGATACGGAAGCACTTCTCGGCTTCAAAACGATTACCCAAAGCGAAGGGGCAAGCAAGATTGAATTTATTCCGGGTCCTGTCATAAATGCAATGGAGAAAGGCCATCTATTTTATATTGATGAAATTAATATGGCAAAGCCTGAAACATTGCCCATTTTAAACAGCATATTGGATTATCGGAGAATGTTGGCGAATCCTTTGACGGCCGAAGTCATACACGCGAAAGAGACATTCGGCGTTATTGCGGCGGTTAATGAAGGTTATGTCGGTACGGTTCCATTGAACGAAGCTTTGAAAAACAGATTTATCATCATCGATATCCCTTATGTCCAGGGAGAAGTATTAAGAAATGTCATCAAACAGGAGAGCAAATTGGACAATGAGAAAATGATCGATCAATTTGTTCGGTTATCGGCCGATTTGCTTGTCCAGGTCAAGAGCGGAATCATACCCGAGGAAGCGGCGTCAGTCAGAGCGCTGATTGACACTTGTGATCTTGCGGTCTATATGGAGCCGCTCAGGGCGGTTCGCAGAGGAATTTCCGATAAACTGGAGGAAGAGCGGGAGAAGGCAGCCGTGTTGAATATTGCCTCGACGCTGTTTAAATAGAGGTGGCAGGTATGTATCGCTTCATTGATTTCAATGATGAAAAAGCCGACACGTTTCTTTTGCTGGAACTTTCGGATCTGGCTAAAACCCTGGCAAAATCTGCACTTTATGAAACGGAGTTTCGTGTGCATTCCTATTTAAGCACAAGGGACCGAAAAGTGTTTGTCAGCCATTTTTGGAATCATCGGCCGGAAGGGATAAAGAAATCGGGCATGAAGAGTGACGTGTATTTGCGTGCACTTGGGAACAGGAGTTTTACCGATTTTCAGGCTGTTGATGCATTCAGGGATATTATGGTTACTTTTCCAGTTCCCCGTTTTGCAGGACAGCTTCTTATGCTTGCCGAAGATTTAAGAATTGAGGAGCTATGTAAAAAGGAAAGGCCTGGAATGGGGAATGAATTTGATGTCAGGCGGAAAATGTACACGGAATACTTCAATTCCCAATTAATTGTAAATTTAGAGAAAAATCTTTTTGCGGATGCATTGTTCAACTTGGTTTATCTGTTTTTGAACTCCGGCAGTCCCGTTCTGACAATCCCATCCTTTAATCCGGAAATTGACGAGAGCATTCCTTTTATCCGCAGCGAAATTGAAGATCTGTATGATGCCAATTCTACCAAGGATGCTGCGGATATTTGCCTAAGGATCATGGAAAGGGCAGCCCCGGTTTTAAAATCGGACATGATCAATGAATATTTTCATTTGCCGGGACGGGAGCAAAATTTGCCGGACGACCTGCCGTTTTTAGATCTTTTAAGAAAAGATCCTCTGCAAAACGATGATATGGCAGAAGAAAAAGCAAGCGGAGATGAACATGTGCAAGAAGAGGAAATGAAGACATGGCACAGGGAAACGGACAGGCCGGGAAAGAGCTTTATGCAATTCGAATTGGATCAGGGCACAAAGACCGATATTGCCGGCGGCAGTGAAAGAGAGGGGGAAGAAGGGGATCAGGCGCTTGCGATTGTGCAGGGCCGGAGCAAGAAAACGGACAAAAAGGACTATAGCAGGCTGGAATTAACCAGTCCGGATGAATCCGAAGCCCTCGGAGGAAAAAGTAAATATGGCAGAGCCAATAAGAATGCGCGCCCAGTATTTCTGAATGCCCGAAAACCGGATAATGAGGCACTGGCTGTGTATGGAAAACTTGAAAAAGATGTTAGGTTTTACCATAAAAAATTAAAAAACATCATTGAACGCATAATGGAAAAGAAAGAGACAGATCCCCGGACACATTTGCAAATGGGACGCCTTGGAAAAAACCTTTTATCTTTCTTCACGGACGAACATCCCAAACTCTTTTACAAAAAATCATATCCGGGGACAGAAATTGATGCCTCGTTTATTCTGCTCGTAGATTGCTCGGCGTCTATGATTGATAAAATGGAAGAGACGAAGCGGGGGGTCATTCTGTTTCATGAAGCGTTGAAGTCTGTAGCCGTACCTCATGAGGTCATCGGTTTTTGGGAGGATGCTAACGAGGCGGCTGCGGATGATCAGCCTAATTATTTTTTTCAGGCTATTCCGTTTTCAAAGTCTCTGCAACAACTATCTGGCCCGGAAATTATGGAACTGGATGCCATGGAGGATAATAGAGACGGGTATGCCATCAGAATTGCGGCCGAAAGACTGCTTGCCAGAACGGAAAAGCAAAAGTTCCTTATCGTTTTTTCCGACGGGGAGCCAGCAGCATATGATTATGATAATGGAATTGTGGATACCCACGAAGCGGTCATGGAAGTCCGTAAAAAAGGGATAGAAGTTTTTAATATTTTCCTATCCAATTCCGGTCTGGAATTTGAGCAGAGAAGGGTTTTTGAAAATATATACGGCAATCGCAGCATCATTGCTCCTTATGTGGATGAGCTGCCGGATGTACTGTTTCCTTTGCTGAAAAAATTATTGCGCCAGTCGATCAATTTATAAGCCCGCCTGAAGAGGCGGGCTATCGTACGTTAGGATCGTATAGACGACTTCTTTCGAGAGCTTTGATAACCGAAAAAGGGAGGGACTCCGACGGACAAGGAGTCCCAGTGTCGCCGGTGCCAGAGGACGTGGCGACTTAGGCGGCCAGCGTTTTGTTGCCCCTAGGGAGCCGCCTTTCGCTTTTCTAGTCACCAGCTCCTGCTCGCTCCACCGCCGCCTGACGAACCTCCGCCCCCGGATCGGGGGCCTCCACCGCCGCCTCTGTTTATGATAGCAGCAAGCATTCGGAGAATGCTCAGGGTAAAAGCTCCTCCGAGAAAGCGGAAATCCAGGAAGATGATTCCGGCAAAAATCAGGATTAAAATAAGCATGGCCAATGGTGACAGACCTTCGGTTTGATTGTATTCTATGCCTTCCGCTTCCACCTGTTTGTCCAGGTTGTATTCCTTTGAAACCTCGTTGAATAACTGTTTATAAGTATTAGTGATTGCAAGATTGATTTCATTTTGTTCCAAATAAGGCAGCGCGTAGCTGTCGAGAATCCGTCCCACTTTTCCATCAGGCAAAGCGCCTTCCAGACCGTAGCCGACTTCAACTTTTATTTTGCTGTCCTGTGGTGCAAGCAGAAGCAAAACCCCATTGTCCTTTTCAGTGCTTCCGAGTCCATATTGCCGGAATGCCTGCAAGGCGTATTCTTCAACCGATTCGTTTTCCAGTGAACTGACTGTAAGCACAGCAATCTGTGCCTGTGTGTGGTCATCTAAATATCTGCCGAGCTCTATCAGCTCATTTTTTTCATCGGCTGAAAGGACATGGGCAAAGTCCTGCACGTAAATATCCCCTACAGGATCGGGGATATTTGCCGCTTCAACTTTAAGGCCCGTTATGGAAAAGAAAAAAAGGACAAGAAAAGAAAGGGAGAGCAGAGCCCGTCTCATCACTCTCCATTCCCTTCAAAATCAACGTTTGGAGTTTCCCCGGCCTCTGCTTGCGCTTTGAAGTACTCCTTTTTCTCAAAGCCGAACACCGATGCAACGATACGCCCAGGAAATTGTCTTACTTTTTTATTATAAACTGCCACCTGGTCATTATAATCTTTCCTCGCAACAGCAATCCGGTTTTCCGTTCCGGCCAGTTCGTCCATCAGCTGGGTGAATTGCTTGTCCGCCTTTAATTCCGGATAATTTTCGGAAATGACGAGCAGCCTGCTCAGCGCGTTGGACAAAGAGGCGTCTGCATCAGCCTGTTCCTGGACTGTTTTTGCGCCGATCAGCCTTGAACGGGCATCAGCGATATCTCCCAATACTTTTTCTTCGTGTTTCGTATAGCCTTTGACGGTATTAACGAGGTTCGGTATCAAATCCGCCCTTCGCTGCAGCTGATTATCAATCTGGGAATATTTTTGTTCAACATCCTCCTCGGCATTTACAAAGCCGTTGTAGCTCCCGAACAACGGAACTAATACAAGAGCTAAAACAACCAGTACCCCAATGATGGCTCCCAATCCTTTTCTCATTTTCTTCACTCCTCACAAAAAGTATAACGGATGTACTGAAAAAAAGTTTCAGCTTTCTCTTTCTTTTATTTACCCAAATGAAGCAAAAGTATCTTTTGCTTTTCATCATATAGCATGAACGAACAAGAGAAAAGTGTTACAATCTGTATAAACCTTGCGTAAGGGTACGGATTGGAGCTGAGGGAAATGAATGGTATAAAAGATCGATTGAACCGGCCTTTGCAAGACTTAAGGATATCCGTGACAGATAAATGCAATTTCCGTTGTCAATATTGCATGCCGGCTGAAATTTTTGGACCGGATTTTAAATTTTTGCCAAAGACTGAAATATTGTCATTTGAAGAAATAGAGCGCTTAGCGTCCGCTTTTAGCAAATTGGGCGTGACAAAATTAAGAATCACCGGCGGCGAACCATTATTGCGTAAAGATGTTGCCAGTTTAATAGGCAGGTTGAAAAAAATTCCTGGTATCAAAGATATCGGACTGACAACGAACGGCGTGCTGCTTCCGAAACTGGCGAAGGATCTTGTGGATGCAGGTCTTCATAGGGTGAATGTCAGCCTTGATGCGATAGATGATGACATTTTTAAAAAAATCAACAGCAGGGGTGTCGGTTCCAATGTCGTATTGAAGGGAATTGAAGCTGCCCTGGATGCCGGTCTTGGCGTGAAGGTAAATATGGTTGTTCAAAAAGGCGTAAATGAAAGCGAAGTCATTCCGATGGCCCGCCATTTTAAAAATATGGGAGTAACTCTCCGCTATATTGAATTTATGGATGTCGGCAATTCGAATGGCTGGGACTTCAGTAAAGTGGTGACAAAAAAGGAAATGTTTGCCATGTTGTCGGACCATTTTGAACTTGAACCTGTGGATCCGAATTATTTTGGGGAAGTGGCCAAGCGCTATAAATATAAGCATACGGAGACAGAGGTTGGTTTCATTACTTCGGTTTCAGAATCGTTTTGTTCCAGTTGTACAAGGGCGCGCATTTCCGCAGACGGGAAATTTTACACTTGCCTGTTCGCTTCAAAAGGCTATGACCTGCGTGAATTAGTCCGCACTTATAAGGAAGAGGAACCTTTGATCAACGAGATCAGTTCTATTTGGAATCAGCGGAGGGACCGCTATTCCGATGAGCGGACAGAAGAAAGCGCCAAGGCCAAAGAGAAAATAGAAATGTCCTATATTGGCGGATAATTTTTGAAAGGAGCCTGATGAAGCAGTGGTAGAGAGAAGGAAGCCGATTTGGATCAAGGAAGCAACTGAAAAAGTGATGGAATATAAAAAAAGGGGGGAAGGGGAGACGGTATCCATACATGAGTGTGACGATCGATATCTCTATGCTCCGCTGATAGCAGATCATGACGTGCCGCCGTTTGACCGATCCCCTTATGATGGCTTTGCATTACGGGCGAAGGATACGGAAAATGCATCCCGTGAAAATCCGTTATTGTTTGAAGTCATTGATGAAATTGGAGCGGGACAGGTCAGTCTCCAGAAGGTTGGCCAACTGGAAGCGGTCCGGATCATGACTGGAGCCCAAATTCCTGTCGGAGCGGATTGTGTCATCATGCTTGAATTGGTTAAAGAAATCACGGAAGGCGGCAAAAAATACATTGAAGTAAAAAGAACCCTTCAGGAAGGGGATAATATTTCTTTTCAGGGAGAAGACACTCAAAAGGGTAGCCCGCTGATAGATAAAGGGGAGAGAATCAACCCCGGGATTAAGGCTTTGCTGGCCACATTCGGATATGGCAAAGTGAAAGTTGCCAAAAAGCCGATTGTAGGAATTATCGCAACGGGAAGTGAGCTGCTTCGCCCGGAAGATGATCTTGAACCGGGGAAAATAAGAGACAGCAACGGTTATATGATTGAATCCCAAGTTCTCCGAACAGGCGGAATCTATAAAAAATATGACAATTGTGCGGATGATTTAGAAACTCTCTATCAGGCGATGAAGACAGCTTTAGAAGAATGCGACATTGTGATTACAACCGGCGGAGTGTCCGTAGGGGATTTCGATTATTTGCCAGAAATCTATCAAAGGCTCGGGGCAAAGCTTTTATTCAATAAAATTGCCATGCGTCCGGGAAGCGTAACAAGCTGCGCTGAAATTAACGGTCGGCTGTTATTTGGACTTTCCGGGAATCCATCGGCGTGCTATGTCGGATTTGAATTATTTGTAAAGCCTTATTTACGATATTGGATGCATTCCGACCGTCCGTATACACGGTTCATCACAGGTGTACTGAAATCAGATTTCCCGAAGCCGAACCCATTCACCAGATTTGTACGGGGGAAGCTAAGCTATGCAGGCGGCACGGTATATGCTGAACCGGTGGGATTGGATAAATCCGGGGTTGTGACCTCTATTGCCTGGGCTGATTGTTTAATTGTGCTGCCGGGAGGAACAAGAGGATATGGGGAAAAAGACGAAGTGGATTTAATCCTTCTTGAAGACCAACAGGGAAGCGAAGTGCCATGGCAGGAAAAAAAATTATCCAAATTGTAGGATTCCAGAACAGCGGAAAAACGTCCTTGATCGAAAAGCTGATCAAAGCATGCAAAAAGAAGGGCATTGCAGTAGGGACAATTAAGCATCACGGCCATGGAGGAACGCCCGATCGCCCGTTTTTAAATAAGGACACCGATCGGCACCGGCAGGCCGGTGCAGCGGTCACGGCAGTTGAAGGAGCGGGTGCCTTACATATAGAGGTCATGAAGGATTATTGGGAATTGGAGGATATTATTCGGATTTACGGGCAGCTGCCTGTTGATATCATTCTGGTTGAGGGTTATAAAAAAATGGACTACCCAAAAGTGGTGCTTCTGCGAAATCAACAAGATGAAATCCTATTGCAACAACTGACAAATATCATTGCGGTCATTTCCCATGAACATTTAAGCCGCACACCGTATTACCCGATTTTCGGAAGCGATGAGATGGACCGTTTCGTTCATTGGTTCATGAAGAAAATAAATGAGACTGAAGACTAACCTTGTCCTCAGTCTCATTTATTTAAGTTAAAGGTATAAATTTTTCCCGAATTTTTCTTCTAACAAAGGTTACATAATGTCCAGCTTCAGCGTCTATCGACGATAAACAGGCGCCTCCGCCTTTAGTCTTAATGCAGTTTTTGCTCTACTTTCTGGCAGACCTCTTCGGCAGAAAGGCCGCTTGCTTCGATGACAGGCACCTGAGTGCTCGTCGTTTCGATTCCCATAATGTCGGAATCCATGCCAGTGACCACGCAGCAGTCCACATTGTTCAAGTCTGAAGCGTTAGAAAGGGGAATAACCTGGTAGCCCTTTTCCATAAGTGCTTGTGAAACATTGGATAAATTTTCTTCAACTCCGATTCTCATTCCCGAAAACACCTCCTTGTCTTTCTTATAGTTCCAATTTTAAGCTTTTTTAAACGGTCCATCTAAGCATTTTATTGGAGACCCTGACGCCGGAAATGTATAATGTTAAGCGTATTTTAAATATTGGTATTTCGTAACTTTTTAAGCGTGGAGGAAAAAAACATGGTTCAAAACTGGGAAGTTATCGTTACGAAGGGTGAGAGCGAACCGTGGTGGTTTTTCCCTGAATGGAGAAATGACATCATTGAAATGTACACATATACGGATTCAACAGCAGCGACCCAAAAATATCTGTCCCTTTTTCAGCGGTTAAAAAAAGGTTTTGAAAATGTTAAAGTCAAAAAAACATCTTTGGCTGCTTTTTGGAACAATGATGATGTCTCGTATTGTGAGCATTGTGATGACGATTTACAAATATATTATGGGCTGCTGATTTTAGCAGATGGAGAGCCTTATCAACTTCCGGAAAGCTCAGAAATGCCGGATATCAAGAAAAGAGAGATAAAATGAGGGCAACTGCGAAAATAAAATCCTCAACAGCACAGAACCAGACGCCGACGGTATATGGAATCCTTTTTGCGATCAGCGCAAGCCATCTTTTGAATGATTCGATTCAATCCGTCGTACCCGCAATGAACCCGATTTTTGAACAGACGCTGAACCTTTCGTTTGCGCAGATTGGATGGATTGCCTTCGTCCTGAATATGACAGCTTCCGTCATGCAGCCTGTTTTCGGGTATTTTGCAGATAAAAGGGCAACACCTTTTATGCTGCCGGTCGGAATGTTCATGAGTATGCTTGGCTTGATCGGCTTCGCCCTTTCTCCAAATTTTTATGTCATACTGATATCTGTCTTTTTTATAGGCATCGGATCGGCCGTCTTTCATCCGGAAGGCTCCCGTGTTGCTTATATGGCGGCAGGAACAAAGCGCGGGCTGGCACAGTCCATTTACCAGGTTGGCGGAAACTTCGGGCAATCGCTGGCTCCGGTTTTTACTGCATTCATTTTTGTTTCTCTTGGACAAAAAGGAGCGCTTCTGTTTACGCTGGTGACCGTCACAGGAATTATGATATTGCTGTACGTCTCAAAATGGTATAAAGGACAGATCCAGGACGGAATGAAGTTCAGCCGAAAAAACACGGTGAAGTCCCAGCAGTCCGCCGCCCCCGTACACTCAAAAATAAAGATAGCGATGGGACTGCTCGTATTTCTCGTTTTCGCAAGATCATTCTATGTGGCTGGTATCAACAATTTTTATCAATTTTATTTAATGGAAGATTACGGACTGACTGTAAGGCACGCGCAATTATATGTATTTATTTTCATGTTCGCAGGCGTTCTGGGAACGTTTTTCGGAGGCCCGCTCGCCGACCGGTTTGGGCGAAGGAACATGATCTTTCTGTCAATGGCAGGCGCCGCCCCGCTTACAATCATTTTGCCATTTGTTCCGCTTCCATTGATTATCCCTATTTTTTTCATCATTGGTTTTATTATTTTATCAAGTTTCAGTGTGGCAGTTGTATATGCACAGGAATTGCTGCCATCCAAAGTGGGCATGGTATCCGGCTTGATTGTGGGCCTTGCATTTGGCATGGGCGCGGTGGGGGCCGTACTGCTGGGAACATTGGCAGATATGTACAGTATACGCTTTGTTATGATATTATGCGGTCTATTGCCCCTTGTGGGCATTTTGACATGGCTGCTTCCAAGTGATGAAAAAGTCCGGGAATTGACATCTGCAAGTAAATAGGCACTCCTATACCCCGGCTGCCCCGGGGTTTTTTCATTATAAAGTTACTATCACGAAGCCGTCCGCTTTTATTGTCAGAAGGAATTAAATAGAAGTTTATCGAATAAGGAATGGAAAGAGGATAAGATAGGGGGGAGTGGAGTGGCGGTTCAATCAGATCCCCGCCAGCAAATGAAGCGGCGGGACGTTTTATACATGGATGTAAACGATTTGTTGCAGGAGTTGTCCGAAGGCAATCTCACTTCAGTAGAAATAACAAAAATGTATATTGACCATCTGAAACACGTCAACCCAAAAGTGAATTGTCTTGTGGAAGACCGTTTTTCAGAAGCATTGAAGGAGGCGGAAGAAGCTGACCTCCTAATCCAAAGTGGTAAAACGAAAGGAAAACTGACAGGGATACCGATCAGCATGAAAGAATCCTTCCATGTAAAAGGAATGAAGACAACTGGCGGATTAAAACATCGCGCTGACAAGACGGAAACAAATGATGCCAGGGTGGTGGAAGCTCTAAGAAGAGAGGGAGCAATCATACTGGGCAAGACCAATACACCGACCCTTTGCTTTTGCCAGGAGACGGATAACAAAGTGTATGGAAGGACGAATAATCCTTGGGATTTGGACAGGACGGCAGGAGGCTCTTCCGGCGGTGAAGGAGCATTGATTGCATTGGGAGGTGCTGCAGCGGGAATTGGCTCAGATATTGGCGGCTCCATACGCTTTCCGGCCCATTTTAATGGTGTAATCGGTTTCAAATCGGGAAATGATCGAGTTTCCGACGACGGCAGCTATCCTGAAGTAGTTCATTCTCTTCAAAAAAGAATGCTGGGAATTGGTCCGATGGTGAAATCTGTGCGGGATGCAAGGCTCATCTATCAGATAATAGCCAATCACACTTATGACAGCCCGTTGAATATAAATGACTTTGTCATACAAAAGCTTCCGAAAGGATCTTATTTCTTAAGTGAGGAGATGGAGCAAAAACTTCAGGAAGTTATAGACCATTTGAACAAAAGGCTGCAGGTCGAAATTGAAATTCCTCCCTTTTTTGATGAGAGTGCATTAATGTGGCAGGAAATCATGTCGTTGGACGGGGGCAAATCAACTGCTAACGCCGCGGGATTTTCCGGAACTGGGGCAGTTGTCCGAAATTATTTGAAAGAGAAATTAACCGGGGGATCCGACTATCATTCCTATCTGACATGGGCCTTGATTGGAGCAGGTCTATTTAAGCCTGGCGCAAGGCGCATGGGGGAAATTAATCGGCTTATCGAAGAAGGAGACCATAGGATAACAGAACATTTTCATCGTAAAATCATTATATTGCCGGTTTACCACCGAACGGCTCCGTTCCATGGAGAGCTGTATGGCGAGATTTTTTCCATTAAAAAAACTTTTAAAACATACATGCCATTTGTAGCATTTGCCAATGTATGGGGACTGCCGTCCCTGACCGTTCCAGCCGGAAAAGACGAAAAGGGGCTCCCGATGGGCATACAGCTTATCAGCAAAAATGGAAACGAAGAGGCACTCTTTCAACTGGGCGAGATGATTGAACAGGAGTTTGGCGGGTATGAGCGCTGCGTTTTACACGATTAGTGCATTTCAACATTTTTTTTGAAAGAAATCCATGGTAAAATGAGCATCAGAACGAGGAAAAGGAGAAAGCAACGGGGGAGTAATGATCAACAAACAAATAGAAATTAAAGAGTTGATTCAATCAACATTGACAAAAGCGGGTATGGATTTGGATGTTAAGGAAGAGCGGTGCGGAATCAACATGAGCTATAATTTTATTCTTCATTATGTAGGTTTCGATGTAGAGCGGATCAAATCGGCCATAAAAGAAGTTCCAGCGGCTATTTCCCTTGAAGACTATATCAAAACGTTCTCTCTTCATGAAGGAGGGCATGCAGTTGACCGCAAGGCTTTGCTTGCGTCATTGGACAGAACAATTGAAATTCATGAAATGAAACAAAAACACCCGATTGGAGACCAGTATAACAATCCGCATCTGCTGAACATGCTGATCGAGGAGCATCAAATGAATATCGGTTTTGAGGAAACGGCATGGAAAAATGCTGAAAAGTTGAACAGAAAATATAGAATCGTTGATTCGATGGTTTTCGAATTTCTTAAAAACCAGGGTTTAAAAACATACATTGATTCCTATGAAAAAGATTTAATTATATTTGAAAGGCTTGTGAACAGCAAGAGTGAACAAATCGCATAAAAAAGCTTCAGCAAGCAACACCGGCTGAAGCTTTTTTTATGCAGTTCCCGATTCTTTAAATGGGACAAATTTCAAAAAATAAAGGGTTTAAAAACCTGATTTGCCAAGCACTATAAACGGTAGTATAATCTTTACGCAACCTGCTTTTGTATCTTGCAAATATAAATAATAGGTGGTAGTAAAAAATGACAACAAGCAAAGAGTACAGAGTTTTATTGTATTATCATTACGTAACGATTGATGATCCGGAGGAGTTTGCAAAACAGCACCTGAAATTCTGCAAAGAGACCGGGCTGAAAGGCAGGATCCTTGTAGCAAATGAAGGGATCAACGGCACTGTTTCCGGAACTGTTGAACAGACTGACCGGTATATGGAAATGATGAAGGCGGATCCGCGCTTTGCGAATATGGTTTTTAAAATAGACGAAGCAGACAAGCATGCGTTTAAAAAGATGCATGTCCGTCCGCGCAAAGAATTGGTCACCCTTCGATTGGAGGATGACATCGATCCAAGACAACTGACCGGCAAATATTTGAGCCCGCAGGAATTCTATGAAGCGATGCAGGAAGAGGATACTGTCGTCCTTGACGCACGCAATGATTATGAATATGATCTCGGACATTTCAGGGGGGCTATCCGCCCTGATATAAAAGCATTCAGGGAACTGCCGGACTGGGTCCGTAAAAATAAAGATAAATTAGAAGGAAAGAAAATCTTGACCTACTGCACGGGCGGCATCCGCTGTGAGAAGTTCTCAGGCTGGCTCGTCAAGGAAGGTTTCGAAGATGTGTCCCAGCTTCACGGCGGAATCGTCACATATGGAAAAGACCCTGAAGTCCAAGGAGAGCTTTGGGACGGAAAATGTTATGTCTTTGACGAAAGGATTTCTGTTCCTGTCAACCGGAAGGAACATGTTATTGTGGGCAGGGACTATTTTGACGGAGAGCCTTGTGAAAGATACGTAAACTGTGCGAATCCGGAATGCAACAGGCAATTTCTTTGCTCGGAGGAGAACGAGCATAAATATTTGCGCAGCTGTTCTGACGAGTGCCGGGTGCATCCTCGAAATCTTTATGTCAAGGAGCACAACTTGACCGAAGAAGAGGTCAATGACCGGATTAAAAAGCTGGAAGAAGAAAAAGCATTGAACGTTTAAAGACGGAGCCCGTTCATCTGATAAGATGGCGGGTTCTTCTTTTTTTCATCATGTGTGTATGCGATAATGGACATATTGTTACATAGAAAGAAAAGAGGGGAAGTTATGGTAAAAGAGAAATGGTTCAGGATAGGAACCGGCATCATTATGGCTTTTTTGATCATTTATCTGGGAACAAAGGTCAGTTTTATCTTTACCCCGTTAGTGATCATTATACAAACGTTATTTCCTCCCATTGTAATCAGCGGGATCCTTTATTATTTGCTGCGCCCCATTGTCAATCTGCTGGCAAAGAAAATACCGCGGACTTTGGCGATCATCCTTGTTTTTGTCGGGATTGCCGGCGTGATGACAGCGGCGGTCTTCGTGATTGGCCCTGAACTGCAAAGACAGTATAATCTTTTTGTGGAAAATCTTCCTGCTTATTCAAAGAACATTCAGGAGTGGGCTTTGTCCATCATGGATAAAGACTGGTTCCAACGCTTCCAGGAGAATGATTATCTCTCTGTGGAGAAAATTACGTCCTATTTGGAAAATAATGCGAAAAGCATGCTCCAGGATGCCGGAATCAAAATTGCCAGCACTGTCGGCTTTGTTGCCAATATTATCATGGTGCTCGTACTTGTGCCATTTGTTTTATTTTTTATCCTAAAGGACGGAAAACAAGCGCCGACTTTTTTATTGAAGATTCTTCCCAAAAAACATCAAAATGAAGCCGTTAATATTTTGAAAGACATGGACGAAGCTTTGAGCGCATACATACAAGGACAATTGATCGTAAGCTTTTGCGTGGGACTGACCGCCTATATCGGCTATGTAATCATCGGGCTTGATTATTCCCTCGTTCTTGGCGTTGTAGCTATGGTTACGAATGTGATTCCGTTTATCGGGCCATGGATCGGAACATTTCCGGCAGTGATTGTCGGATTGCTGGACAGCCCTTTCAAGGCACTGCTTGTCATCATTGTGGTGGTCATTGTCCAACAACTTGACAGCAATATAACCTCTCCGCTTGTTATGGGGAAAAAGCTGAACATCCACCCATTGACCATCATTTTTGTCTTGTTGGTAGCAGGAAAATTCGGAGGACTGCTTGGTTTGATATTTGCCGTTCCCGTATATGCACTTTTGAAGGTCATTGTCAGTCATATGTACCAATACGTCAGACTTGATTGAACCCGGAATTTTTTTCATCTAATAATTGAGGCGTTTACTCATAAAATAGAAACGTTCTCAGGAACAATGATCAATGGAGGGATCGTTCATGACTGTTATCAATAACGTAAAACAGACACTTACAGGCTTGAAAAGCGCCCAGGCAAGCCTGGAAGGATTTGCACTTCAGACGGATAACAAGCAAGCCAAGCAATTGTATCAGATGGCTGCACAGCAAACGCAGGCCGTCGTTGATGCCCTCGAACCGCGAGTTCAGGAAATCATGCAGGAAGAGCCGCAATATAACGAATAATCTTTTAAAAAAGGAACAGAACAAAGCTGCTTCTGTTCCTTTTTTCAAAGTAAGGAGGTAAGTGGTTTGACTGTCATTTCCGATGTGAAAACAACGCTTGCGACGATGAAAGGAATACAGGCTTCATTCAGCAAGTTAGCCATGACAAGTACGGATCAGGAAGCCAAAAAAATTTTTCACGAGTGCATGATGGAAACAGAGCCCATTATCTCTGATTTGCAAAAGCGGGTGGAATATATGATGGCAGAAGAGCTGCAATACAAAAACTCCTGAGAGGAGGCTAGAGTTTGGATATTCCCCAATGGCTGAATATTATAATCCGATCAGTTATTTTGGTGATCGTTTTATTTTTACTGACAAAATGGCTGGGAAAGAAGCAGCTGTCGCAATTATCCTTCTTTGAGTATGTAGCCGGCATTACAATAGGCAGTATTGCAGCTGAAATCTCGACAGGGTTGGAAACAAACTTTTTCCACGGCATATATAGTATGATTGTATGGACAGCCATCCCATTCTTCGCCGGTTTGCTTGCGATCAAAAGTAAAAAGGCAAGGGATTTTATTGAAGGCCGGGAAACAGTTGTAATCAAAGATGGAAAAATTCAAGAGGAAAATTTGACAAAGCAGAAGTACACTGTAGATGAGTTGCTTCACCTTTTAAGAAAAAAGAATGCTTTTCAAGTTTCCGATGTTGAATTTGCAGTTCTTGAAGCAAACGGCGATTTGAACATATTGCTTAAAAAAGAAAAACAGCCGGTGACTCCCCAGGATTTGGGACTGGAGACAGCCCCTGTAAAAGTCCCGGAAACAGTCATATTGGAAGGACAGATTATAGATTCCGGCCTTGCAGCATGCGGATTAACGAGGGAATGGCTGGATGCAGAGCTGCAAAAGCTTGGTATCGTTCTCGACAACGTCTTCATAGGACAGGTGGATGCCTATGGCCAGTTCACAGCAGATTTGTATGACGATAAAATCCAATTGCCGAAGCCCCAGGAAAAACCATTGCTGCTGAGCTCATTAAAAAAATGCCAGGCCGATTTTGAAAGCTTTGCGTTGGCAACGGAAAATGAAGAGGCCAAACAAATGTATAAAAAGCACTCGGAGAAATTGGCAGACATGATCAAAAAATCGGAGTATCTGCTTGTAAATTAGAAAAGCGCAAGCGCCTTGTCCATCGACGTACAGACTGGAGTGCCTCCGACGAGATAAAGGATAAGGAAGTGCGAGAGTGCCTGCTTATCGGCGCAAAGCTAGACTACGCTTGCGAAGGCGTAGTTTACCTTCAGCAGCGATTGGCTTAATCCTTGCGCCGATGGCACTCGCAGCCGGACAACACGGCGAGGAACGCAGGCTCAAGCAGCGACGTCCTGTCGCTTCGCCTGCACTAGCACATCCTGTGCGTCGGAGCCGATGTTGACTTATCGTAGGAAAGCTTCTTCTTCGAGAGGCTTCCTGAGCTTTGTGACGAGCTGAATTATACTTTCTTACTCAGTTAGAAAGGGTCATCCGCTATCGGACGACCCTTTGATTTATGCATACATCTCTTCAATCAGATTTTGCAGTTGTTCGCTTTCCAAATATTCATTGTAGGTCATGTACTTATCGACAATCCCCGATGGTGTCAATTCGATAATCCGGTTGGCGATTGTTTCGATGAACTGATGATCATGTGAAGTGAATATCAATGACCCTTTAAAGTTGATCAATCCGTTGTTCAACGCTGTGATGGATTCCAGATCTAAATGGTTTGTCGGTTCATCCAGCAAAAGAACGTTAGCACCGCTCAGCATCATTTTTGACAGCATGCATCGCACTTTTTCTCCTCCGGATAGAACAGAAGCTTTTTTCAATGCTTCTTCACCCGAAAAAAGCATCCGTCCGAGAAACCCCCGCAAGAAGCTTTCAGTTTCATCCTGTGGTGAATATTGTCTGAGCCAGTCAATGAGGTTCAGCTCGACACCTTCGAAGAATTCTGTATTGTCTTTCGGGAAATAAGATTGGGAAGTAGTGACACCCCATTTATAGCTCCCGGTGTCAGGCTCCATTTCTCCGGAAAGAATTTGCAGCAAGGCGGTTTTGGCGATCTCATTTTTTCCGAGAAGAACAACCTTGTCATCTTTATTCAAAGTAAAACTGATATTGTCCAAAACCTTTACGCCGTCAACGGTTTTTGACAGATTGCTCACTGTAAGCAAATCGTTCCCGATTTCCCTTTCGGGTGTAAATGCCACATATGGATAGCGCCTGGAAGATGGCTTTATATCATCAAGGGTGATTTTTTCAAGAAGTTTTTTCCTGGACGTTGCCTGTTTGGACTTTGAAGCATTGGCGCTGAATCTGGCAATAAATGTCTGCAGCTCTTTGATTTTCTCTTCCTTCTTTTTATTGGCTTCCTGAGCCATTTTCTGCGCAAGCTGGCTTGATTCATACCAAAAATCATAGTTTCCGACATAAATTTGGATATTGCTGAAGTCTAGGTCCGCTATATGGGTGCAAACCTTGTTAAGGAAATGCCGGTCGTGGGATACAACAATGACTGTATTCTCGAAGTTGATCAAAAATTCTTCCAGCCATTGGATCGCCTTGATGTCCAAATGGTTTGTCGGCTCGTCAAGCAGCAGAATATCCGGCTTCCCGAATAATGCTTGAGCAAGGAGAACTTTTACTTTTTCGGCCCCTGACAGTTCGCCCATCTTTTTATTGTGAAGCTCTTCACCGATTCCAAGGCCTTTTAGTAAAATAGCTGCTTCGGATTCCGCTTCCCATCCGTTCAGCTCCGCAAATTCCCCTTCAAGCTCCGCAGCACGCATTCCGTCTTCCTCTGTAAAATCTGGTTTCATATAGATGGCGTCTTTTTCCTGCATGATTTCATACAGACGGGTGTGTCCCATTATGACAACTTGAAGCACTTCCACTTCTTCATATTCGAAATGATCCTGTTTCAAGACGGCGAGACGATCATTTGGAGAGATGGAAACAGTGCCGGTCTGCGCTTCAATTTCACCTGCAAGAATTTTAAGAAACGTTGATTTGCCGGCCCCGTTTGCGCCAATCAAGCCATAGCAATTGCCGGGGGTGAACTTGACATTTATATTTTCAAACAGCTTCCGGTCTCCAAAACGAAGACCAATATTATTTACGGTAATCAAATTTATCATAACCTCCACAAGAAATTCCTGTTTATTATAACACTTTTCATCAGCGGCGGGTATGGGGGCTGACCCCATTGTCGAGTTTTCCCGAACACTCGCTTCTTCCGTTCATTTTTTTTATTCCATAAATGGGGTATAATAGGAAGGATAACAAGAAAGGGGATCTTAATTCATGGCTTATAGAAGAGGGCCTCAGGAGCCTGTTCCTGAAGAGGAAACAATCGTTTGGTCATGTACGAATGAACAATGTTCTTGTTGGATGAGGGATGCCTTTTCTACAGAAAATAAAACGACCTGCCCGATTTGCAAATCGGAAATGGCACAGGAAACCAGAGTTTTGCCTGTCATCTCGTAATTTCACAATGCAGCTGTTCCGCTCTTTTGCCGGAGCGGCCTTTTTTATTGTTAAAGCAATAAAATTTTACCGAATTTTCTCTTCAAACAAAGATTACATAATGTCCAGCTCCAGGCGCCATCGGCGAAAGGCTCAAGCCGAATTGCTGTGGTGACTGAAAAGCTCCCTCATCAAAATTCGTCTTGTGCTTGTCGCCGATAGGCGGGCGCCTTGCGCTTTTCTTATGTTCTGCACATTTTTCAGCCAAAATGGGGAAACTGAAATGTAGAAAGATTTATTAGGAGGGTAAATCCATGACTAGTGAGCATGCAAATAACAATTCCCTGCCCCATGATCCGAGATCCTATTGGATAGATTCAATAGAAACACCGGCTTTTCCGGCGCTTGAAAAAGACATCGAGACAGAGGTGGCCATCGTTGGCGGAGGAATCTCAGGCATTACAACCGCATTTTTGCTTGCAAAGGAAGGTTTAAAAGTAACGATTTTGGAGTCAACCCGGTTATTAAACGGAACGACGGGGCATACGACAGCAAAAGTTACAGCGCAGCACGGCCTTATATATGATGAACTGATCGGCCACCTCGGGGTGGACAGTACGAAGCTCTATTATTCGGCAAACGAGGATGCGGCTGCTTTTATTGAAAATTATATCAGGGAGCATGGCATCGACTGTGACTATCAAAAGGAAAGCGCTTATATATTCTCTAGCTCTGAAAGTGACAGGCAGAGCCTTGAGAATGAATCGAAAGCCTATGAAAAACTAGGGATTGACGGGGGATTCATTGACAATATCCCGTTGCCGGTTACTGCGATTGGTGCAGTGGAGATGAAAAATCAGGCACAGTTTCACCCGCTGAAGTATTTGGCTCATATGGTAAAGGAAATCACCGAACAGGGCGTTCAGATTTTTGAAGGAACAACGGCAGTCAATATGGAGCATGGGGATCCGGCGGTCATTCATATGAGAAACGGCATAAAAGTAAAGGCTAAGTATGTTGTTTCGGCCTCCCATTTTCCGTTCCATGACGGGAAGGGATATTTTGCACGCCTGTACCCAAAACGATCCTATGTGATAGCTGTAAAACCGGAGAAAAGCTTTCCGGGCGGCATGTATATTTCGGCGGACAAGCCTACCAGGTCATTCAGAAGTGTCAAAATCAACGGGGAAGACATGCTTCTCGTCATTGGGGACAGCCATAAAACAGGCCAGGGTGTTCCCGAAATAGAACATTACGAGGCGCTGGAAAAAGAGGCCTTGAAAACTTTTGGTGCACAGCAAGTTTTATACAGGTGGTCCGCCCAGGATCTTGTAACACCTGATAAGGTGCCTTATATTGGACGCATTTCAGAAAGCCACGATAATGTCTTTGTGGCAACCGGCTTCAGAAAATGGGGAATGGCACACGGAACCCTGTCCGGGATGTTGATCAGGGATTTGATAACCGGCAGGGACAACCCTTATGAAAAGCTCTATGCTCCTTCAAGATTTCCCTTGGATCCAAGTATTAAAACTATGGTCAAAGAAAATATGAATGTGGCCGCCCAGTTAATCGGCGGAAAATTCGAGCGTCCCGACAAAGAAATAAAGGATATCCAGCAGGATGAAGGTGCAGTGATTACAATCAAGGGAAAAAGGGCAGGGGCTTATAAAGACAACAGCGGGGAACTGTTTGTTGTGGATACGACCTGCACCCATATGGGATGTGAAGTTAATTGGAACAGCGGTGATAAAACTTGGGACTGCCCTTGCCATGGTTCAAGGTTCGCTTATGATGGCGAAGTGATTGAAGGGCCTGCGGATCAGCCATTAAAAAGGATTGATCCTGAAAAGATTGATTATTCCACATCGACATAATAGATGCAGCCTCCTTCAATTGGCTTTTGTTCATATTTCCTGAATAAGAAGCCAAAGCGGGACCCACAATAAGAACAGTTCAAAGCAGGGCTTTGAACAAATTGGGATGAACAGGAGGCTGTAAAATGAGAAAGTTTTGGTCAACAATGTTCGCAGCGGCCGGAATCAGTGCTGCGGCCTATGGCTTGAGCAAATATCGGAATGGAAAATATATGAAGCCTGTTAAAAACATGCTGAACAGTGCTAAGGACATGTTCCAGAATTCCGGGGGTGCAGCCAATAATCCATTGATGGAAATATCAAAAGAACTTGCTCCAAGCGAGCTGATGAACAATCAAAGAAAAAAACGAGGCAAAACATCCCATTAATCCCACAAGCTGAAAGTCATCCCGGCTCCCTGTCAAGACGCAGGGAGCTTCGTTTTATTTATCCCGGATGAAATTTTGCAATTCATTATTATGTGAAATTTTGATAGAATGAGATAAAAATAGAGATGCATTTCAGAAGGCAGGTGCACAAAAACATGAAAGAGGCTGTGCTTTTTCAGCAGCTATTAAAGCGTAAAAAAAAGCTTATTATGCCAATGATGATATTCTTTGTCCTGTTTTATTTTGCCCTGCCTGTTCTCATATGGTTTTTTCCAGAGTGGGTATATAGTGAAAGACATTCTTTTTTTATTCCGTGGTGGTGGCTCTTTGCTTTTTTCCAGTTGATAGTAACATGGATATTGGGTTGGATTTATTGGTGCAAGGCGAAAAAGCACGATGAATTGATTGAAGATCTGAAGCAGGGGAAAGACATATGAATTATACATATTTCTTCTTTTTTCTTTGCATTATCGTTTGTACTCTGATTATTACACACTGGGCTGCGAAACGCGATCGTACCGCTTCCCAATTTTATGCTGCATCAGGCCATCTGACCGGCTTTCAAAACGGTCTGGCCATAGCAGGTGATTATATCAGCGCCGCATCTTTCCTTGGGATTACAGGGGCCATCTCACTCCATGGCTATGATGGTTTCTTATATTCAATCGGCTTTTTGGTTTCTTACTTGATCGTTTTGTTTTTGATAGCGGAACCCGTTAAGAACCTAGGAAAATATTCCTTGGCGGATGTCATCTGCGCCCGGTTTCCAAGCAATAGGATCAGATTGCTCATGGCATGCGGCACCTTTTTTATTTCCATCTTTTATATGATTCCCCAATTGGTTGCGTCCGGCCTTCTCATAAGGTTGCTTTTGGGTATTGACTATTCCATTTCCGTATTGGTGATAGGGAGTTTGATGACTGTTTATGTCGTTCTTGGGGGAATGGTTGCGACCTCATGGGTACAGATTGTGAAAACTGTATTGCTCATGTCGGGTACTTTTCTCGTATCACTGATGGTTTTGGCGCATTTTGATTGGAAGGTCATACAATTAGTAAATTATGTAAAGCAAGGAACTCCCCTTGGAGACCAATTTTTCTATCCCGGAAATCTATTTAATGATTTTTTGGAAATGTTTTCGCTGAAACTGGCACTGCTGCTGGGTACTGCAGGTTTGCCTCATATATTGATCAGATTTTACACTGTAAAAAACACGTTGGAAGTCCGTCGTTCCGTTATTACAGCCACGTGGATCATCGGTTTGTTTTATGTCATGACACTTGTATTGGGCCTGGGAACGATTGCGCTGATAGGAATGGAACGGCTGGCCGCTGCCGACCCTACCGGCAATTTGGCGGCACCGCTATTGGCGAAGGAATTAGGCGGGGATTTCCTGCTTGCGTTCATTTCAGCGCTTGCTTTTACGACAATCGTCGCCGTTGTTACGGGATTGGTCATATCCGCTACTATTTCGCTTTCGCATGATGTGTATCATCATATTTATAAAAAAGGCAAAGCGACCGACAAAGAACAGCTTCGTGTTGCGAAATGGACGGCTGTCGGGATCGGATTGATTGCAACGTTGTTTTCATTGGGGTTGGAAAATATCAATGTCACTTTCCTTGTTTCGTTAACCTTTGTCATTGCTGCCTCCACAAACCTTCCGGTCATTCTTTTGACGCTGTATTGGGAGCGCTTTAACGAAAGGGGCGTCATGACGGGGATGCTCAGCGGATTTTTATCATCAGTTATACTCGTGCTTTTCGGTCCGCATATCATGAATATCGAAAATGGCTGGATTGCCCGGGAGGCTTTGATTCCTCTTTACAATCCCGGCGTTATAGCGATCCCTATCGGGTTTATCGGGGCAATTATTGGAACATTGTTGTCCCGTAAGGCCTCTGATAAAAAAGCTTTTCTTCGTTCGCTTGTTAAAGCCCAGACGGGAATCGATACAAGGGGGCGCGGCTGGTGGAGTTCATGACGTATATATTGGTACAGAGGCTTGGACTTTTATTGATCTTGGCCTTTTTAATGACAAGGATTCCAAGCTTTAGAAGCCTGCTTGACAGAGAAATGGATACAAGAACCGTCATACTGCATGCCGTAATCTATGGTCTGTTTGGCATTGCAGGTACGATATCAGGGATTGTAATAGAGAACGGGAACATCGTTTCTCAATTTATACTTTCCCCGGTACAGAATCATCAATTGGTGGTCAGCTCGAGCCTTGTGGCCATTGTCATAGCAGGTTTGCTGGGCGGTCCGGTTGTTGGAATGGGAGCCGGCCTCATTGCTGGCATTCATCTTTTTTATCTAGGGGGCCTGGGAAACACAGCAGGATGTATTGTAAATATCCTTACGGGATTGCTTGTCGGCATGACAGCGCGCTTCTTTTCAAATGACAGGGTCATTTCACCATTAAAGGCCTTGTTTATCGGTATATTTCCGCCGATTCTCCAAATGGGGATCCTGTTAATCTTTCATCCCCATGATGATTTTATAAAGGAGGCAGTTGATCAAATCAGTTTGCCCCTTGTCTTTTCAAACAGCGTTGCCATCGCCATTTTTACTGCCATGATTGCTGCGGCTATCAATGAACAGGAACGTGAAGCGGCTTTGGAAACAAGGAGGGCTTTGATGATAGCCGAGGACGCCCTGCCTCACCTGAAAAAAGAATCCCAATTTGAAATGGCGCAGGGTATTGCCGAACTGCTTTTTAAGCGGTTGAAAGTGGCTGCTGTTTCCGTGTCAAACCGGGAACAGGTACTGGCATATGTTGGCCTCGGTGCAGATCATCATAAACCGGGCGACCCTTTGCAGACAAGGCTTTCACATGAGGTCATACAAACGGGGGCTTTGAAAGTGGCCTATTCCCAGGATCAAATATATTGTAAGCATGAAAAATGCCCGCTGCAGGCCGCGATCATTGTCCCGATATTGGAATCAAGTGAAACGAGCAAATTGATTAAATTGTATTTTCGGAAGTCACAGCATATTCGTTCAGTCGAAATTGTGCTGGCCCAAGGATTGGCCAAGCTTTTAACCAACCAATTAGCGGTTGTTCAATCAGAGAAACTGCAAACACTTATCCGTGATGCGGAGCTGAGAAACCTTGAGGCCCAGATCAACCCGCATTTCCTTTTTAATACGCTTCATCTTATCGCGACCCTTTTTCGGACCGACCCTGAAAAAGCCAGGCGCATTACTGTACAATTGGGAAATTTTATGAGGTTTAATCTTCGCTTGGCTTCTACTTCTCTCGTAGAACTGGAAAAAGAATGTGAACATTTACAATCATATATTGAAATTATCCAAACCCGTTTTTTTGGACGGCTGACTATTTGCTTTTCACCTATTGATGAATGCAAAGAAGCATTGATTCCGCCGTCGACGCTTCAGCCGTTAGTGGAAAACAGTGTCCAGCATGGACTGGAGAATGTGATGGAAGGCGGAAAGATTGATATCGAAATCAAGCGGAAGGCAGATTCCGTTTATATTGCCGTCCGTGATAACGGACGCGGATTTTCGAAGAAGAGCCTCTCGTTTGCAGGACGCTTTCCAATAGAAAGTGAGAGGGGCGGAGGCACAGGCCTATATAATGTAAACCAGCGATTAATCGGAATGCTTGGTGAACAATCTCGGCTGCATATCCGCAATCTCCCTTCGGGAGGCAGTGAAGTGCATTTTGAAATTCCAAATATTCATGCAGGGAGGAAAGCGACATGACGATTCGAGTGATGGTTGCCGAAGATGAGCGGCTCGTCAGGGAAGAGCTGATCTATATGCTGCAGCAGGAAAAAGATTTCCTACTGTGTCCCAGTGCCGAATCAGGGGAGCAATTGCTTGAGCTGTATGAAAAATATTCTCCGGACGTCATATTTTTGGACATTCACATGCCAAGGCTCTCCGGGGTGGATGTTGCTAAAAAATTGACAAAGGATAAAGAAAATCCCCCGCTATTTGTGTTTATAACCGCATATGACGATTATGCCCTTGAAGCATTTAAAGTCGAGGCGGTGGACTATCTGTTAAAACCATATGATGAATCACGTTTGAGGGAGGCTTCCGACAGGATCAGAAGGCGGCTCTCTGGTTCTGCAGCGCCCGGCTCTTTAAATAATAGAATTAAAGGGAGTTCTCCCGATTCGATTCCAGCCTCTTCCAAGCTGCTGATTGATGATGGTGAAAAAGTTGTGGTTTTATCACCCGAGTCGATATATTATGCTACACGTGTAGACAGGCATGTAGAAATCCACACTGCAGATGAGTTTGTCCAGGGGAAAATGACGTTGCAGGAACTCGAAGAGAAGCTGAAGGGTTTTCCATTTTTTCGGACGCACCGAAGCTATTTGGTCAACTTGGATTTCATCCAGGAAATAACCCCATGGTTTAATGGGGCATATAATCTCATTTTAAAGGGAGAAAAGAGAATGCGGATACCGGTAAGCCGCAGTGCGCAGAAAAAGCTGTTTCAACTGCTGGGACAGTGAATGGAACCGTTTACATCCGGATTATTGCCATTCAGGCAAAGTATCAGACAATTCACGGATTTATACACTATTTGCCGCACCTCTGTTTTATAGTAAATAAAATCGGCTTTTGCAGCTGGTTTTATTCCAAACCGGGAGGTGCAATGAAATGGAAAACTATGAGCGTATTGCCAATTCAAAGGAGTTTTTGGAACTGAAAAGAAGCAAATTACTCTTTATTTGGCCCGTGGTTATATTATTTTTCTGCCTTTATCTCTCGTTCCCGCTGATGGCTGCTTACGCAAAGCCGCTTATGGGAAAATTTGTTGCAGGAAATATAACCTTCGGATACCTGTATGGTGTATCCCTCTATTTCGTCGCCTGGGCCCTTGCATTTGTATATTTTGTCAAAGCGAAAGGTTTTGATCAAAAGGCAAAGGCTGTGGTAGATAAATACAGGCAGGAGAAGGGGGCATAGGTATGGGGGCTCATGCATTTGGAATATTTTTATTTATAGCAATAGTCGCGGCGACCATTTACATTACGCTATGGGCTGCCAAAAGAAACAAAAGCACAGCGGACTTCTACACTGCGGGCCGCTCTTTGACGGGCTGGCAAAACGGATTGGCGATATCCGGGGACTATTTAAGTGCTGCCTCTTTCCTGGGGATTGCCGGGTTGGTTGCTTTAAACGGCTATGATGGATTTATGTATGCCGTCGGCTGGATGGTCGGCTATGTCATCGTTCTTTATATCGTCGCTGAGCCGCTTAGAAACTCCGGTAAATTTACGGTCGCAGATGTTTTGGCTTCACGATTGAAAGAAAGGCCTATCCGAATGATGACAGCCATCGTTACTTTAGTTGTTACAACGTTTTATATGGTGGCCCAAATGGTGGGCGCAGGTGCCATTATCAATCTGCTCGTCGGTATCCCCTATGAACTGGCCGTCATTATCATCGGAGCATTGATGATCATGTACGTCATGCTTGGCGGGATGCTGGCAACAAGCTGGGTTCAGATCATTAAAGCCGTATTGCTCATGTTTGCCACTCTCATCCTTGTCTTGCTGGTCGCATTTATCTTCAAGTTCAGCATCTCTGGTTTATTTGGCGAAGTAGTTGCAACAAACGGGAAGGAATTCCTGTCGCCCGGAATATTGTATAAAAATCCGGTTGACCTGTTATCCCTTGGAATGGCATTGATCTTGGGGACTGCAGGCCTGCCTCACATTCTGATCAGGTTCTATACAGTGCCGTCTGCCCAGGAAGCAAGGAAATCGGTTATATGGGCAATGATTTTGATTGGTATTTTTTATATCATGATCGCCTTGGTCGGTTTTGCAGCATCAGTACTTGTCGGTTCCGATGCCATTCGGGCTGCTGACAAAGGCGGAAATATGGCTGCACCGTTATTGGCTCAATATATTGGAGGCGGAGCAGGAACGATCGGCGGAGAAATTTTTATGTCGCTTATATCAGCAGTCTCCTTTGCGACCATTGTTGCCGTTGTTGCCGGTCTGGTTATTGCAGGGTCTGGGGCATTCGCACATGATATTTACACAAATGTCATCAAGCGCGGAAAAGTGGACAGCAAGAAGCAATTCAAGGTTGCCAGAAATACAGCTTTAGTAATCGGGGCATTGTCCATCACGCTTGGAATTTTAGCGAAGGGGATGAATGTGGCCTATTTGGTTGTATTGGCATTTGCCGTCGGAGCAAGCGCCAACCTACCGGTAATCATCTTCTCGCTCTATTGGAAGCGCTTTAATACAGCCGGAGCCATCGGTGGCATGCTTGCCGGGATGCTGAGTGCTGTCATCCTGGTCATTATCGGGCCAAGCGTCATGGGAGAGAACGCCATTTTCCCGCTTGCCAACCCGGGCATCATCAGTATTCCATTAGGGTTCCTGACATCGATCGTGGTGTCCCTCATTACAAAGCCGGAAGACAATACGGAAAAGTACAACGAAATGGAGGTTAAGTCCAATACAGGGCTGGGCGCCGAATTATGACATGCCGCTTGTTGGCATGTCTTTTTTTTGCTGAATAAGCGTACAATGTCAAATACTTTTTTCAAGTTTTAAAGTAACTCAAAGACACCTACCGTAATTTCCTTATTTTTACAGGTAGCAATTAACCAAGTTTAT
>NZ_VEKZ01000048.1:0-31142 GCF_007681465.1 Siminovitchia fortis | reverse complement strand
ATCTAAATAAAGCATAAATCAAATCCCCATCTGAAAACAGGTGGGGATTATTTGACGCTTACGTTTGAAAAGAAGCGGTTCCTTGTAAACAGCCAGCAAACCGATAACAGTTCCCCATGAATGTCCGACAAGGTACAGATTATCTTGGCTGAATCGATCAAGCAGATAATGGCTCACTTCGATTGTATCTTTCACAAATTGACGGATATTCATCGTACTTGCAGGAATGTCTTTTGCATAAGATAAACCGGCACCTCTTTGATCCCAATTCACCATAACAAAGTGGCTTTCAAGCCTTTTCTGCATCTTTCTGGCAAAGCCGATTTGAGCGGCACCAGGCCCACCATGCAGCATAAGCAATACAGGCTTTCTTTTGTCTTCACCTCTAATGTAAAGCCACTGGTCAATCCCGCCAATTTTCAATTTGAAAAGTTCCGAAATTGAATGATCGCCTTCTATACTGTACGCTTTTCTTGTAAACATGAAATCACCCAGACTATTTGTTTGAATAGATTTTACCATAATGACGTTGAATGGATGGTGTACCATGAAAAAAGCAGACCGTATAAGAAGATATGAGGCTTTGAGGACTTGCGATTGAAACAGGTTTCCACAGGCCTTATCCTATTGCGGAGTGCGTCGCTAAACGGGGGCTTGCAATCTTCCTTATTTTTCGGATATTTCGGTTCCCCTCTTGATAAAAATCAACTAGTGATGTAAACTGAATAAAACGGAACGTTTGTTCTTAATAGGAGGGGTAATATGCTTGACCATGATCGATTGTTCAAATTGTTGATTGAAACATTTTTCGAAGAATTCATCATGCTCTTTTTACCGGACGCATTCGAAGCCATTGATTTTTCAGATATCACCTTCTTAAATCAGGAAATCTTTACCGACTTGATGGAGGGTGAAAAGAAGGTTGTCGACCTGCTGGTCAAAACAAGATTGCGTGGAGAAGACAGTATTATATTAATTCACGTTGAGCCACAATCTTATTACCAAGAAAACTTCAATGAACGCATGTTCATCTACCACAACCGCCTCTACGAAAAACACCGCTTGCCAATCCTACCAGTTGCTTTATTCACCTATGACGAGAACAAAATTGAACCTGATGAGTTTGTAATTCAATTTCCGTTTAAAAAAATTGTATCATTTAAATACGTCACAATTGAATTGAAAAAGTTGCCATGGCGCCAATACATACAACAGGATAACCCCATCGCTGCGGCATTATTGAGCAAAATGGGGTATACTAAAAAAGAAAAAGTAAAAGTAAAGAAAGAATTTTTGCGTATGCTTCTCCGTCTTCAACTAGACCCGGCAAGAATGCAAATGCTGACGAGCTTCTTTGAAACCTATTTGAAGTTGGATGAAAAAGAACAGCTGATTTTAATGGAGGAAATTCAAATGATGGAACCAAAGGAGGAGGCTGAACTGATGGAATTAATCACTTCGTGGGAGAAGAAGGGGAGAGAAGAAGGCGAGAAACAAGAAAAGATAAAAATTGCGAAAAACATGTTGAAAAAAGGAACAGATGAAGCCTTTATAATTGAGGTAACCGGCCTTTCAAAAGAAGAATTGGAAGAAATTAAAAAAGCATGATGGAGTCAAACCTGATTGGTTGTCCTTTTTTTGTAGGCCCACAGGACGGTCCAATGACAATCCAAAGGAGGAGGCAGAACTGATGGAACTGATCACTTCGTGGGAGAAGAAGGGGAGAGAAGAAGGCCGAAAGGAAGGCGAGAAGCAAGAAAAGATAAAAATTGCGAAAAACATGCTAAAAAAAGGAACAGATGAAGCCTTCATAATTGAGGTAACCGGCCTTACGAGAGAGGAATTGGAAAAAATCAAAAAGGGTCAAATGTAGGCAATCTGACTGGTTGTCCTTTTTTGTAGGCCCAATCAGATGGTCCAAAATACAGAAACCGGCATTAAAATAATCCGGAAAGCGTTACTGCTTCCTTATTGCTCATCGCCACTTTTTTTACAAGCCCAATTTAGTCAGGCCGGCTACCCTATTTTAGCTAATCATCAAAAGGAGCCTCCAAAAGCGGAAGCTCCCATTTTATCTATAAGCCCCGGCATCTGCCGGTTTGGTCTCCGTACCGAAAAATAAGAAAGCCCCCAGCAGTACGGCAACGATAAAAAGAGCCCCTTTTGACGGCTTTATCGTTGGAACATCTGTTAACGCCACAAGATTAACCACCTTTCATATCCATGTGTTAAGTTTTAAAGTAGTCTCCAAGATGATCAAAAAATTGCTTTTTTGTCTCCGGTGCAACCTCAGTTTTTGGTACTCCGAAGATGGGCCCGCTGACGACAATGGAAAAAAACCCCGAGCCGATCAATGTACCTCTGACACTGATTTGGCCAAATATCAACAGGAGAGCCAAAATCAAGTCAATTGAATCTATAACAATCGTGGCTATCTTTGATTTCCCGGCCAATCTCCTTCCCCCTGTGATGGGACCTTGGAGTGGTATGGAAAAGCCCCCGGCCGGTTGAACAAACATCCCGTTCATTGTTATTTGACCCGATATCAACAGGAAAGCGGTAATCAGGTTAATATCCAAATATATCCATTCAGCCGTGTTATTTTCCAAAAGTGTCACCCCTATTCCTTATGCTTAATGTATTCATGTTTGGATGTTCCCGCAACACCGTCAACAATATCATTTTTCTGCCATCATGATCATAAGATGAAATAGCATGCCATTGATGCGGTTGGGGGTGACTGGAATCATGAAGATCATTGGGCAAAGCGTATTCAGGAAGGAATCCTGGGAAAAAGTGACCGGAAAAGCGAAATATACGAACGATTTTGAGCCGAAGGAAATGCTGTTCGGCAAGCTTGTGACAAGCCCGTACGGCCACGCTAAAATAAACCATATTGATACATCCGAAGCCATAAAAATGAGAGGGGTCCGCGCTGTGATCACAGGCGGAAAGTTTCCGCTCACGGGGGAAGAGATGCGTGACCGCCCGCCGATTGCCGTTGACCGGGTGCGGTATTATGGGGAGGTTGTCGCCATTGTCGTCGCGGATACCCTTGCAACAGCGCAGCTCGCAGCCAGCCAAATCCACATTTCATATGCCCCTCTTCCGGTTGTAAACTCCCCAAGTGCGGCACTCCAACCGGGCGCTCCTCTACTTCACGAAAACCTTGGAAGCTATGAAAAAATTGCCGGCGTGTATCCGGTGCCGGGGACAAATATCGCTTCCAAAATCAAAATCCGCAAAGGAAATATTCGAAAAGGCTGGGAAGAGAGCGAAGTTTCTGTACAGTCCACCTTTTCCTTTAATCCATCTGACCATGCGGCGATGGAAACCCGCTGTTCTTTTGCACAAATCCATGAAGACGGAAAGGTTGAAATCACTTCGTCATCACAGGCTCCTTTTATGATCAAAAAGCTGATGGCCACGTATTTTGGCATTCCAACAGGCAATATTCTTGTGAAAACTCCTTTAGTGGGAGGGGCCTACGGCGGGAAAGCGTCCGTACAGCTGGAAATCCTGGCCTATATCGCCTCAAAGGCGGTAAACGGGAGACTGGTGAAAGTGGTCAATGACCGCGAAGAAGATATGGTTACCTCTCCCGGACATATCGGCCTGGAGGCAACAGTGAAGCTCGGCAGCACAAAGGACGGAATTTTAAAAGCTGCAGAGCTGCTTTATTTATGGGACGGCGGCGCTTATTCCGATAAATCGATCGACCTGGCCAGGGCGGGGGCCGTTGACTGCACAGGGCCTTACAGGATTGAAAATATATATTGCGATTCACTTTGCATGTACACGAATCATCCTTATCCCGCGCCGTTCAGGGGTTTCAGCCATTCGGAAGTCCACTTCGCTTTTGAGCGGACGATGGATATGCTTGCAAAAAAATTGAACATGGATCCGCTTGATTTCAGATATAATAACGCAATCAAGCCGGGTGATACGACACCTACCCAAGTAAAATTGACTAGAAGCAGCGTCGGGAACGTGCAAAAGTGCATTACCAGATTGAAAGAATTGATCCATTGGGATGACGGGCAAAGGATCGAAGTTGGCGAAAACACGATCAGAGCCAAAGGAGTCAGCTGCATTTGGAAAACTTCCACAATCGATACGAACGCAAGCTCCGGAGTTATCTTAACGTTCAACCCGGATGGAAGCATCAATTTAATGTCCGGCGTCGTTGAAATCGGAACGGGAACGAAAACGATTTTGGCACAGATTTTAGCGGAAAGATTGAAAATGCCGGTTGAAAAAATCCATGTTCAAATGCTTGTGAATACCCAAAATACGCCGGAGCACTGGAAAACAGTTGCGAGCAGGGCAACGTTCATGGCGGGAAGGGCGGTTCTCAATGCAGCCGACGATGTGATTTTACAATTAAAGGAAAGAGCTGCCTGCATTTTGCGTGCCCCGGCTGAAGATTTGGAAGTGGGGTATGAAAAAGTGTTTCTCCGAGATGACCCCGACATCCATATTCCTGTAAAAGATATTGCCTATGGCTTTGTATATCCCAATGGAAATACAGTCGGCGGCCAGATCATCGGCAGCGGAACCTACACGCTCAGACATATGACGAGACTGGATAAAGAAACGGGTGCGGGCAAGCCGGGGCCCGAATGGACAGTCGGCGCTCAAGGCGTGGAAATTGAAATCGATACGAGAGCATACCGTTATCGGTTGCTGAAAGCTGTATCCGTCATTGATATCGGCAGGGTTTTAAATCAAAAGACAGCCGAAGGACAGGTGATGGGGGCGATGAATATCGGCTTGTCCTTCGGGGGGCGGGAAACCTTTATCTTTGACAAATATGCGCGGGTTCTCAATCCCCAGCTTCGGACGTACCGGCCGATACGCTTTGGGGAGCAGCCGGAATATATTGTCGATTTTGTAGAGACCCCTCAAATAGACGCACCGTATGGAGCGCGCGGCGTCGGGGAGCATGGCCTGATCGGCATGCCGGCGGCGCTGGCGAACAGCTTATCCGCGGCCCTTGGAGTCGAGCTCCGCCATTTGCCGCTTACACCGGAATTGTTGTGGAGGACAAAAGAAAGGGGGACGTAAACATTGCTGCCGGCTTATGTGGAATATTACCGCCCTGCCAAGTTGCGGGAAGCAGTGGAATTGTTCCAGAAATTAAAACAGGCAAACAAAGAACCGATGTATTGGTCCGGCGGAACCGAAATTTTAACGCTTGGCCGGCTGAACATAGACACACCGCGTTCCATTATTGATATCAAAGGAATCCCGGAAACGATGGTTTTGGAAAAAACTTCACGGTTTTTAAAGGTCGGCGCTGTTATTCCTTTGACCACTCTCGAAGAAGAGAATAGCTTTCCGTTATTAACGGAGGTTTCAAGTGGGATCGCAGACCGGACTGCGCGGAACAAGATTACCATTGGTGGAAACATTTGCGGGAAAATTTTTTACAGGGAAGCGATATTGCCTTTCCTTCTGGCAGACAGCCAGGTCGTCATAGCGGATCTTCAAGGAGTGAAGGAAGTTCCTATTAATGAGTTAAAGTTGGAAGAAGGCCAATTGCTTGTCACTATTCAAACAGATACAGACTTTCTTCAACTGCCTTTTACTGCGCAAAAAATACGGAAGCAGTGGGAAACCGGTTATCCTCTCATTACCGCCGCGGCGGTCAAAGCAGCCGGGCGGATCCGGGTTGCCTTCAGCGGTCTATGCCCGTTTCCGTTTCGGTCATTAGAGATGGAAAAAGAATTGAGCAGTTTAGATGAAACTTTGGAAAACAGGGTCGACCGGGCTCTGAAGCATGTGCCCGAACCGATTTTGGATGATATTGAGGGATCAAGGGAGTATCGGCTGTTCGTATTACGAAACCTGTTGATGGATTTTTTGCACGAACTGGAGGGAGCCTAGTGGAAACACGGAAGTTCACAGTAGAAATGGAAATAAACGGTGAAATGGCGGATATTGAAATTCAAGCTGGCGAAACACTTTTACATGTCCTCCGCAATAAACTTGGATTGACAGGTGCGAAGCCCGGCTGCCTGAATGGGGACTGCGGAGCCTGCACGGCCATGGTTGGGGAGCTCCCTTTTAAAACGTGCATCATGCTGGCTGTGGAAGCGGCCGGCCAAAAAATTACAACAATCGAGGGATTGCACGACACGCCGATCCAGCGTGCTTTTATTGAACATTTCGCTTTTCAGTGCGGCTACTGTACGCCGGGATTCATCATCAATTGCCATTCATTGCTCGAAAACCACCCCAATCCATCAAAAGAAATGATCAAAAGCTGGCTTTCATCTAACATATGCAGATGCACGAGCTATCAGGAAATCAACGAAGCGGTCCTGTCCGTGATCAATAGAAAGTGAAAAGGCACCTTTTCTTATTAAAAAGGGTGTCTTTATTTCTGAGAAAGTATAAGAATTTTTAGCTTTAAAATTTTGAACAAAGCCATTTGTTGTCTAGCTCCAGCGCCTATCGACTAGCAGACTTCGCACCTCCTCCTACGATAAGTCAACATCGGCTCGTTCCTCGCCGTGTTTCCTTTATCTCGTCGGAGGCACTCCAGTCTGTACGTCGATGGGCAAGGCGCTTGCGCTTTTCTTATTTAGCAAAATGAAAAGGATCATTTTCTATGGCTGGGAATGAATCTCCACAAACTATCTGAAAAGTCATTGTGTGCAGACGCCAAATATGATAAGTTTATAAAATAAAATGAAGTTTAAACTTCATATTCAATAAATTTAAAAGTTTTAACTTCTTTATGTGATGTGGGTGAACAGTAATGAAACTGATGGAATTGGTTCAGTCCCAATACGGCAATCTATCAAAGGGACAGCAAAAGGTTGCCAAATATTTGCTTGAGAATCCCAGGGAGTTTGCGCTTCATTCTGCCAAAGAGATTGGAGAAAAAACCGGTCTCAGTGAGACGACAGTGATCCGTTTTTGTTATGCCATTGGCTTGTCAGGGTACTCTGAGCTTCAAAAAAACGTACGTGATCAATTTATTTCTGAAAAAAGCAGTCTAGCCAACTATTATTCTTCGAAATTGGACATAGTGGATGAACCCCGCTTTTTTGAGCAGGTTATGGAGAAAGATATCCAGTTTATCCGGGAAACAATCGTACGCATCAATGAAGCTGATTTTCAAAAAGCCGTTGATTTGCTGGAATCAGCCGAAAAGGTATATATATGCGGGCTGAGATCATCTTTTTCAATGGCAAATTGGCTCGCTTTTTCACTTGGAATTGTCAGAAAAAATGTGCAATTGATCCGGAGAGATACAGACGATGTTTTATCCATGATTTCCGGAATGAACAGCGATTCTGTCTTTGTTGCACTATCTTTTCATCGATATATGAAGGAAACACTTCATATTGCAGAAATGGCCAAAAGCAAAGGGGCATGCATTGTTGGGATTACGGATTCGCCGGTTGCACCGCTCCGGGACATTGCCGATATTCTGTTGCCGCTGTATTCTGCGGAAATGTCCACCCTGGATATTGCCCCAGCGTTGATTTCATTCATCAATGCCGTTGTGGCAGGTGTGACAATCAAAGACAAAGCTAAATTTGAAAAACGGAAAGAAGAATACGAAAGAATGAATAGCGAAGGTCTATTCTTTAGTTAATTTGAAAAAAAGAGGTAAGTGAAATGGTTGAAATACGCACGCTTCATACAACTCATGAGTTACAGCTTGTACAAAAACTAGAGAAAACCATTTGGGGTATGGAGCCGATTCCAATCCATCAAACAATCACCGCAGTCAAGAATGGCGGACTGATGTTGGGAGCGTTCATTGGGGATGAACCTGTAGGAGTCAGCTACAGCTTTCCCGGGTATACCAATGGAAAAAGTTATTTATGCTCGCACCTGCTCGGTGTTCATCCGGACTGCCAGCATAAAGGGATTGGAAGAAAGTTAAAAGAAGAACAAAAAGAAGCCGCGTTGAAATTGGGATACACTATGATGACGTGGACGTATGATCCTCTTGAAAGCAAAAATGCCTATTTGAATTTATCCAAGCTTGGCGGAATTTGCTCAACATACGTAGAGAACTGTTATGGAGACATGGATGATTCGCTGAATGCCGGACTTCCGACGGACCGTTTCAAATTAGAATGGTGGATTGATCGCCAATTTATTATTCCAAAATGTGAAAAACAATTCAAAATATCCTGGGAATCTGTACAGGAAGGCATGCCTAAGCTGGCCGATGTTGATTCAGCACTATCCGGGATTGGGGATTGTGACTCCGTCTATGTACCGGTTCCTTCCTTTTTCCAGGAACTGAAACAGAAAGACAAACTGCTTGTCATCGATTGGCGGATGAAGACCCGGAAAATCTTTCAAACATTGTTTGCCAAAGGATTCGTGGCGGTTGCACTTGAACGGGAGCAAACGGGACCTGTCCATTATTATAAATTGGTCAAACAAGAATTAATGGGAGTTGAAAAACATGAAAATTAAAGAAGTAACGTTGCGCCTTTTGCAAATGAAGCTGAAGTTTCCATTTACGACAAGTTTTGGGACATTTCAGGACAGAGATTTTATTTTACTTGAAGCGAAAGACGAAAATGGCCGCTCAGGTTGGGGTGAATCAGTAGCTTTTCATTCACCGTGGTACAGTGAAGAAACGATGAAAACGAACTGGCATATGTTAGAGGATTATTTAATTCCTGCGTTATTGAATCAGGAAATTACACATCCGGATGAAGTTTCCGAGGTTTTTTCCAATATCCGTAAAAACAATATGGCCAAATCAACGATTGAAGGTGCGGTTTGGGATTTGTACAGCCAGCAAAAAGGCGTTTCCCTTGCTTCTGCACTTGGTGGAAAAAAATCGAAGATAGAAGTCGGCATCAGCATCGGCATCCAGGAAACAGCTTCGGATCTTTTACGAATTATTGAAAAGCAGGTAGAAGACGGCTATAAACGAATGAAAGTAAAAATCAAGCCGGGCTGGGACGTTGACGTGATGCGAGAGGTAAGAAAAGAGTTTCCGGATGTTCCGCTCATGGCAGATGCGAACTCCGCTTATACGTTAAAGGATATTGATACATTAAAAGCGTTGGATGAATTTGATCTGATGATGGTGGAACAGCCTTTGGCATCTGATGACATTATTGACCATGCCAAGCTGCAACAAGCGATTACCACTCCGGTTTGTCTTGATGAAAGCATCCATTCATATGAAGATGCAAGAAAAGCGATTGAATTGGGAAGCTGCCGTATTATCAACATCAAAATTGGACGTGTCGGCGGCCTATCCGAATCCAAACGTATTCATGACTTGTGTGAAAGCCATGATATCCCTGTTTGGTGCGGCGGCATGCTCGAATCTGGAATAGGCCGGGCACATAATGTGGCGTTGACAACTTTATCCAATTTTACAATGCCAGGCGATACGGCTGCGTCTTCACGCTACTGGGAGAAAGATATTATTACACCGGAAGTTACGGTTACAGATGGTTATATTACTGTTCCTGATCAACCGGGAATTGGTTATGAGCCTGATGTGGAAGCCATCGAAGGTTTTACCGTTGAGAAGAAAACATTTAGATAAGGAAAAAGAGTATTTCTTTTTCCTTGTTCGTCAAATTGACAAAAAATTTAAACAAAGGGGATAATCATGAAAAAAAGCATTCAAATTGGCGGAGCTTTTATCGGTTTAATTGTTGGAGCCGGTTTTGCCTCAGGACAGGAGATACTACAGTTCTTTACAAGTTTTGGCTGGTTAGGAATAATTGGTTCGGCGGTAGCCACTTTCTTATTTGCTTTTTTGGGTATGAACCTTGTCCAGCTTGGAAACCGTCTGCAAACAAACTCCCATAAGGAGGTCATTTACCATATCTGTGGTAAGTATCTGGGAATCGCAGTCGATATTTTAATGACCTTCTTTTTATTCGGTGTTACGGTTGTCATGTTCGCCGGAGCAGGCTCCATATTTGAACAGCAGTTTGGCATACCGGGAATCGTCGGTAACATTTTACTTGCACTTATCACTATCATTGTCGTTTGTCTTAACATTGAAAAGGTAATTTCAGCCATAGGTATTGTCACACCGTTTCTGATTTTGGCGGTTATCATCATTACTATCTATTCATTGTCTACAATGGATGTCACCTTTGCACAAATTCAGGAAGCCGCAAACACTCAAAAACCCGCTGCTTCCAATTGGGTGCTTGGCTCACTATTGTATGTTTCCTATAATATCGCTGCTGGAGCCGCCATGCTTGCTGTTATGGGGGGAACGGTAAAAGATGAAAAAACAGCAGGATGGGGTGGAATTATCGGTGGCGTCGGATTGGGTGTTTTGATCTTTTTTATCAATATCGGAATGTTTGCAAAATTGGATGTTGTTTCGGGAACAGATATGCCGATGCTGCATTTGGCAAATGAAATTTCTCCCGTCTTTGGTGCTATTATGTCCATTGTTTTATTGGGAATGATATTCAACACCGCGGTAGGGATGCTGTATGCTTTTACCGCACGAATTAGTAAAACAGATACGCCAAGGTTTAAGGTCCTTGTCGTCATTTGCGGAGTTGCCGCATTCGGTGCAAGCTTTGTCGGCTTTATTACACTTGTTGGAACAGTCTACCCAACTATGGGGTACCTTGGATTTACATTAATTGCAGCGATTATTGTCGCATGGTTCAGATGGAAGCAGAAACCAGAAGTTCAGGATATGGGCAAACCCGCATCTTAATAGAGGAGATCTTTTTCTACGATTTGAGAATCTACTTTTTCGCTTTTACAAACTCTGAGTTGGCGGTGCATATCGGGGCTGTCGAGAAAATCAGTATTTGCTGATTTTGTCGCCGGCCTCATTTCTTCTATCTGAATAAACTTCCTAATAGATGCTATATTTAAATAAACCAGAGCGGGGGAAGTGATGAGTTGGAAAGGGAGAAGCTGATACGTATTTTTGATAGGCAGGCGGCAAGATACGCAAGCAATAAAGACCCCTCCAGTTTAAGAAGGTGGAGAAGGCAATTGCTGAGCCACGCGGAGGGCGAGGTTTTAGAACTGGCTGTTGGGGCGGGAGCCAATTTCCCATACTATCCTGCAGAAGTAAAAGTAACGGCCGCCGATTTCAGCGAAGAGATGCTGGCTGAGGCTCGAAAAAAAGCATCAGCCTGCAACATACAAGCTGAGCTGATCTGTACGGACATAGAGAAAATGGAATTTTCCTCTCACTCATTCGATACAATCGTGTCGACTTTATCATTCTGCTGCTATGAAAACCCCTTGGATATGCTGAAAAAGATTCAACGTTGGTGCAGGCCTGATGGAAGAATATTATTGCTGGAGCACGGAATCAGCTCCAATTTTTTCGTTTCCAGTACTCAAAGGGCTTTGAATCCGCTTTTATATAAAATGATCGGCTGTCACCAAACGCGAGATATCTTAAAGCTGGGACGGGATTCCGGTTTGAACGTCCACAGGTCGGAAAGCCACTGGCTCAATATGTTTCATATTATTTGGGCAAGCCCGGGGACAGAAGAGATATTTTAAAAAAGATTGCGGGAAGTCAAGTCGCCTGCCTTGAATATTTTCAACGAAGATGAAGCCGGCCGCTTCTGACCGGCAGGAGCGCCCAGTACAGACCGTGGAATGTTCAATGCAATCGTTATAAAAACTCTATATGAGCATCTGCCGCCTAATTTTTCAGAAAATATGTTATACTGCACGTGTAAAAGCTGTTGAACAATATCCAAAGGAGTGGATACATATGTATGATATCGCAATCATTGGGGCAGGAACGGCCGGGGGAAGTGCGGCCATCTTTGCGGCCAAGGCCGGAAAGAAAACGATCGTCATTGACAGCGACAAGAGTATGACCAAGCGTGCCTGGATTAAGAACCATTACGGCATCGAGGATATCACTGGCCCTGAATTAATTGAAACGGGGAAAAAGCAGGCGAAGAGCTTTGGGGCGGAAATTGTTCAGGATACAGTTGTCAATGTGACAAAGACCGAGAACGGCTTGAAGGTCGAAGGGGAAAACGGGACATATGAAGCCAAGCATGTCATCCTCGCAACAGGCGCTTTGGTTGCGCTGGCCGAAAAAATCGGGGTGAAAACAAAACCGGGCACCGAACCGAGAATCAAGACGATTGTCGATGCCGGAGTCGATGGGAAAACAAATATTGACGGCATCTGGGCTGCCGGAACCGTAGCGGGAGTCAGCGTCCACACTATCGTAACAGCGGGTGACGGGGCTAAGGTGGCGATCAACGTCATCTCCGAACTGAACGGTGAGCGCTACGTGGACCATGATGTGTTAAAGTGAAATGATAACCGAATCGCGGTTGAGCCTGAATAGGTACATGTCCATTTGAAATCACAGCCCCGTTATTTTTAAGATTACTTTATTCTAACATTTTTTCATAGGAGATGGAGATGAACAGTTTTTTGTGTCATATTAGCCTCTCTAAGAGCCAGCGGGATTTTCTTCAATGAATTTTACAGACCCTATTTCATGGATGAATATACAAATCATCAAACTTGCACCATATTCGTATTCGCAAACCTTCTTTTAAGATAATGATGATAAAAACCTCCCGGAAACGGGAGGTTTTAGAAGGTTGGTTAATTTTTACCGTGTGATTGGCTTATTTTTAGCTTGTCTATACTACTATTACTCTGCTTCCGATAGAATATAAAATATATAGAAACAACACCAATTGCGATCAGGCTGGTCATTATTACTTGTATTCTCATCGATTCAATGAAGAACATGGCGACATAAATTCCCAAAATAACGATCATCGTTGCGTAGGTCAAATAAGGGAACAACCACATTTTAATAGGAATCTGCCCATGCTCTTTTTCAATTTTCCTGCGCATGTTCAACTGCGCAAAACAGATAATGAGGTAGACAAGCAAAGCGACCGCTCCTGACGAGTTAATAAGGAAGAGAAACACCTTGTCAGGGGAGATGAAATTCATGATTACAGCAACATACGAAAATACGGTGCTGAGAAGGATTGCCTGAACAGGTACTCCTTTTTTACTCAACTTCAACAGCGATTTCGGCGCATCACCCTGCTTTGCCATCCCGTATAATGTTCTAGAGTTTGCATACAATGCTGAATTGAGACAAGACAACACGGCTGTCAGTACGACAAAATTCATAATCTGTGCAGCGGCAGGTATTCCAATATAATCCAGGACAGCAACGAACGGACTTACAAGAATATTAGCCGAGTCCCAAGGCAGGAGTGTCACGACGATGGTGATGGAGCCGATGTAAAAAACAAGAATCCTCCAGATAACACTATTTGTCGCAATCCTAACAGACTTTACAGGATTTTGGGACTCTCCTGCTGCAATGGCAACAATCTCAGTACCCATAAAAGAAAAAATCACGACGGTGATTCCAAGAAGTACAGCACCAAACCCTTCAGGCATAAACCCTCCGTTCCCAATTAAATTTGCTGTACCGGGGGCTTCGACATTTGGATACCAACCGAAAATGACAGAAAGTCCAAGAACAAGAAATAGAGTGATGGCAACAACTTTGATGAGAGAGAACCAATACTCAAATTCACCAAAGGACTTAACAGAAAATAAATTCGTCATTGTCAAAAGAACCGTTAAAATTAGACTCATAAGCCATATGGGGAAGTCGGGAATCCAATATTGGATGATTGCTGCCCCGGCCAAGGCTTCAATGGCAATTACAACAGTCCAGAAAAACCAATACAGCCATCCGATCGCAAAACCGGCCCATGGCCCAATTGCCACATTTGCATAAGTGGCGAAAGATCCACTTGTTGGGTAAGCAGAGGCCATTTCACCAAGCATCCGCATAACCAGTACGACAATAAGCCCGGCAAATGCATAGGACAGGATTGCCCCAGGCCCCGTCGCATTAATAACAGCCCCACTTCCTATGAAAAGCCCGGCCCCTATAACACCAGCTATTGAAATCATGCTAATATGGCGTGTTTTCAGATCCGCTTTCATTTCCGGCTTTCTGTCTTCTTCACGTTGTTTCTGTATTGGCGCTTTTTCTTTGTTCACGAAAGCTACTCCCCCTCCAAGTGATTCTAAGGTGCTTTTTGTAAGCGTGTTCATAAAGTGATTTAAAGGATTTACAAATCATGTTAACATAGGAAATTGCTTTTTTCTTTACACATTCTGTAAATAAACGGAAGCAAATACTTGACACTTAGTTAAACCGCTTTCACAAAACGTCATTACATCAATGTTTTAACGACTATACTGCAAAAGACCTATTTTACACTGCAAAAACAGTTTTGAGCGAACAATGCTGGCGAATGCCCGTACGGACACGGAAAAACAAATGAAAATTAATGAAATCGTAAATAATCTTTTTCCGAGAGATTCATTATAGTAAGCTAAAAGACTGTTGATATTTCTTAACTATATTTGGATGAATACGATATAAATGCACTAGCTTCTGAAATATTCCTCAAAAGTTTTAAAAACACAAAAAAGCTCCTAAAGAAGAAGTAAGACGCAAAAGCGTGGCTACCCACCAACTTCAACTTTAGGAGATGGTAAAAATGGCTGTTCATCAAATGAACAAAAGCTAACTAAATAAGTGGGTAACCACCAGTCTCCAGGTTTCGTGCGGCCTTTTTTAAGTTACCAATCACTGACTGAATTGCACGGAGTATGTTTTACCATTTTTTGTATGCGCTTTGCAAAGCTAGTGATATAAATGCCCTCATAGGGATTGATATTTTAATAAACAGTCAAAGAACCTGGAATTAGTTCAAAATCAATAATCAAAACGGCGAATTTAATAGCAGTGATGAAGGCGCATTTCTTGATCGGGGATGCGCCTGTTTAAGATTTTTCCTTATTTAAGATCATATCATGCAGCTTGTTGGTTCAATGATGCATTGATACGAATATTCGGCAGTTTTTGCTTTATTCACTTATAAAACTTACAATATTAAATGAAGTTGCATTTTTTAAAAAACACTTTGAATACCGTTTATTTTTAATCATCTTAACAAAAAGTATTATGTTGGTATGGAACTTGCTAATATTACTATTTAACCACGCCCGCAAAGAATCAAGCCATTATTGTAAACGATACCATCCTAAGCTAGAAGGTTTGGGAAGGTAAACTTTAATAGGGGTGATCTCACATTGAAAAAAGTTCCATTTAAAAAAATGCATGGGTGCGGCAATGATTTTATTATTATTGATAATCGGGAAGCTCTAATGAAAAGCTTTGAGCTTTCCCGTTTTGTCAAGTCAGTCTGCACCAGAAGGTTCCATATTGGTGCAGATGGTCTCATGTTATTGGAAAAATCCACTATAGCAGATTTTAAAATGAGATACTTCAATTCAGACGGCAGTGAAGGGGAAATGTGCGGAAACGGAGCACGCTGTATCGTGAAATATGCACATTTAATGGGAATAGCCAGGGAGGTAATGACATTCGAAACCTTGAATGGAATTTACGAAGGAAGAATACTCAATGGGAAGGTCCAAATTAAATTTCCGCCCATACCGATTAAAGACTTCAACCTTAATCAACCTTTTCCTTCGGATGAAAACGATTTCTACCATTTTGCTTGGGTTGGCGTACCTCACACGGTCTTTATTGAAAGGCGAATTGATGAAAAACAGGATAAAGATTTTATACAGTGGGCGAGAAAGATCAGACACAATCCAGCCATCTGTAAAAGTGGAACGAATGTAAACTTAATTGAAATATTGGATAAAAATCAAATGAAGATTAGAACGTTTGAACGTGGAGTGGAAGATGAGACATTGGCCTGTGGTTCTGGTGCGACCGCTTCGGCAATTATATCAAGTTTATTGGGTCATGTATCTTCTCCTGTGAACGTTCATGCCAAAGGAGGGGTTTTGACGATTTCCTTTCGAATCACTAAAGACGATGTTCAAGATATAGTTTTGGAGGGAAATGCGGTTGTTGTTGCCGAGGGAGAACTTCTGTCAGAAGCATCGGTCAGTGTATAAAGTGGAAAGGGAGAGGATGGATAAGAAAAATGTATTTACACGGGACATCTAAGATTAATAAATATAAGCGCCTGTACACGAAACAGCAAGAATATCTCCTGGTTGAACCGAATTCCAAGACCAGCAGTTGTATTTGCAAGAGCGGGCTGCCTGAAATTTCAGTTATGAAGATATCATTCAAAGAGACCGTTTAACTCATGTCAATTCCCCATCTTCGAAGAAGGAGGTGGATCGGGTCAAATGTATTTGAGAGACGAATGGCCTAGTGAAAAAATCAACCGATTTTAAAAGTTGATAGAAAAGCAGAAACATATTTCAACGAAGAACCGAAAAAATGAAATTTATTGTGTCTTTCTGATTCCGAATATTCCCATTATGTGCAACCTGTATTTATATTAAATCAAATGAGACAGGAAGCTAACAAACATAGGAGGTAATGACTTTGGCAAAAAAATTAAAAGCCTATCGATTTCCACTCATTCTTCTTTCCTCCATTATGATCGGTTCCATTATCGGTCTGATTTTTGGTGAAAAGGCTGGTATTATTCGGCCGCTTGGAGATTTATTCTTAAATTTACTTTTCATGGTAGTGGTGCCACTTGTATTCTTTTCCATTTCATCGGCTGTTGCCAACATGGATAGCATGCGCCGGCTTGGTAAAATCATGGGGTCGATGATAACCATTTTCGTGATTACTGGTATTATTGCATCTGTTACGATGGTTGTTGCGACTATTATTTTTCCGATGGGGTCTGGTGTTGATATCCCTTTGGAAACTCCGGAAAATGTAGAAAAGGTTACACTTTCAGATCAACTCGTAAACACTTTCACCGTTCCGGATTTTGTTGAACTGTTTTCACGTCAAAACATGTTGGCTCTCATTGTATTTTCTGTCCTCATTGGATTAGCAACAGGGTTAACCGGGGATGTCGGCAAACCGTTTGCCAGATTTCTTGAAAGCGGTTCTGAAATATTTATGAAGGTCATTCAAATCATTATGTATTATGCACCCATCGGTTTAGGAGCTTATTTCGCTTCTTTGATAGGAGATATGGGTGCGGAATTGATTGGTGATTATGCTCAAGCATTTCTCCTTTATTATCCGGTTTCCATTCTTTACTTTTCTATTGGATTTACACTGTATGCCTTTCTTGCAGGGGGAAAAAAGGGGGTTGCCCGTTTTTGGAAAAATATCCTTACCCCGGCAGCAACGGCATTGGGAACTGGAAGCAGTTTTGCCACTCTGCCGGTAAACTTACAAGCTGCTAAAAACATAGGCGTTCCGAAAGATATCCGGGAAACCGTATTGCCTCTTGGGGCAACCATTCACATGGATGGATCTTGTCTGTCAGCAATCCTTAAAATTGCTTTTGTGTTTGGTGTGTTCAACATGGATTATAGCGGAATCGATACGTTTCTAACAGCCATTGCTATTGCCTTATTGTCCGGTGTTGTAATGAGCGGAATTCCTGGCGGGGGCTTCATTGGAGAAATGGTCATTGTTACATTCTATGGTTTGCCGATACAAGCATTGCCCATTATTTCAGCCATCGGTGTCGTCGTAGATCCACCTGCGACCATGCTCAACTCTACTGGGGATACCGTAGCAAGCATGCTTGTCACAAGACAATTAGAAGGAAAAGAATGGATGGACAAAGTAAATGTTGAAGAACAACAAACGGCGTATATGCAAGGGATGAAGAAGGAAACGATGTGATGAAAATAATAAAGGATGAGGAAGTTTCAGCTGAGGGAATGTTTTAAAAATAAAATGGTATAAAAGCGAGCATTTGGATGTGGCTTCATGCTACGGGACAACAAAGCTGCTTACAGCTATTTTTGAAAAGGAAGAGGGATGAAGAGTACTAAGTTAAAAGGGATGATGATTCCGAAATAAATAGGATCGACCCCAATCTTGATCTCTTCTCTTTTATAAACTTTTCTGCAAACAAAGAGGTTTTTATCAATTAAAACCTCTTTGTTTCTGGTTTTATTTGTATCTAAATCTAAAGCGTTTTAAAGCTCTTTGTTTTGAAGTGGAATAAGGAATTCTTGGTTTAAACTTAACTGCTTGGGCAATCTCTTTTTCCAACTGATCTCCTTCTTGAAGCAGCTTGTTTGCTTCCATTAATATTTTATCGATGTCTTGGTATCCAGTCTTTTTTACGGATTGTTGAACAGCAGTCATTTTAAAATCCCTCCTTATTCCCTTTTATTGTATCATATTGAAGAATTAACGTACACATTCGTGCGTAAAATTCCACTGTCCGTAAGTCGGCTTCACTAAAACCATTCATTGCTTCAGACTGAAGGCATAGCACTCCCAGAATTTGATCGTCCACTTTTAAAGGGAACCCTAAAATTGATCCGATTGGTGTGGCTGGCAGCCCTTGATCATTAAACCGTTTGTCACTATTATCGATAACATTTACTATAGATGGCTTCCCTTCTTCCCAAATATATCCTGCAAAGCCAACGCCCTTTTTAAATGTTCTTTTGGCAATTGATTCTGCATTTATTCTTACGGACTCAATAATTTTTAATTCATCATCATGAACTTTGAATAAAGAAATGGATTTATCAGACTGGTCTTTTTCAAGTACGGTGATGCATTCGTCAAGAATATAACGGAGCATTTGATTTGTAAGATCATCACTTTTATTTTTAAACAGAAAGTTAAATGATCTTAGCAAGCGATTTGAATTATCATTATGTCTAATTGATACACGGAGTTTATCCTCCATTGACTTAAGGGTTTCTTTTAATTTTCTCGTGTGCTCTTGACTTCTTTGGAGGAGTTTTTGCGTTAATAACAACTTAGTACTGACTTCTTTGTATCTTCGCTGAAGTAATAAAGGCCCCTTCGTAAATTCAGGGTCATAAAAAGGATTTGGAAAGCTCAACCCTGAAGTTCCTATTGGATCCCCTGTGCTTCTCCAATAATCCCCAATTAGTCTTACTAACTTATATGTAAGAAATACGATTGCAACAAAGCTGATAACATGTATCTCAGTTATATCCGAATCTTTCAACCTTTCAATACCAGAAATATTTGCCACCCAAGTTAGAAAACGAGCTAAAGGTACAGTCATTCCATAAATTGTAGCTGCTAATAGAATGAATGCTAAAAGATAACAAAAAATAATCTTTCCCACGGAAGTAGTTTTTTCGTTTTCTGTCTGCCCGTTGTAATCTCTTTCAATTTCCGGCATCATGTCACCTCCACCCTTAAGGCTCGATTAAGTATTGTTTACTTATGTCAACTTTTATTACAAAGGAAGAAAAACTCCCTGAGTTTCTAGGTGGGGGAGACAAATGGAGAGGAAAGACTTTTGTAAGGGAGTCTTGTTATTTCTATTGCAATAGAACATACATTCGCAAGTCAAGATTTAGCTATAGTTGGATCGGATGGGCTTTTTAAGGAGGAATATAACAATCAAGCTCCGCTTTCATTTACTTTTTATGTGCCGCCGTTTTTTCCGGATCCCAAATATAATAGACGGCAATCTTCTGATATAATTTTGCACCATATTCACGAACTTTTCCTTTTTTCAAGACTCCCATACTTCAAAGTGACATTTGCTTTGCAGTCCGGCCCTTTATAGCAACTTTGCCCTTCAGGGTGTCCTTTTTCAAAGAAGCCCTGTATATAGAAGGTGACAACAGCGGCAGGTGCAGGAGGCTGACAGCTTTCATCGCTGCTGATTTTTGCAAAAAGAGGGGGAAGGTTCGATGAGCAGATTGTTGATTGAGGAGCATCCCGTGCTGATTATTCCGTCGCTGGCTGTGAAGCTTGGGATAAGAGAAGCGGTGGTGCTCCAGCAGATGCATTATTGGATTGTAAAAAGCACGCATATCAGGGAGAAACGGAAGTGGGTCTACAACACGTATAAGGATTGGCATGAACAGCTCCCGTTCTGGTCGGAGAGGTCGATTAGACATACGATCTATTCGCTTGAGAAGAAGGGATTGCTGCGGTCTGCGATGTTCAACAAGTCGAGAATGGACCAGACAAAATGGTATACGATCGATTATGAAAAACTGGCCAAGTTGGATATCCAGGATCCGCAGGTCCAATCACCTGCCTTGCACGGTCAAATGAGCTGGCAGCGGCTGGCAGATGAGGAGGTCAGTTTGACCAAACCAATACCAGAGATTACTACAGAGACTACAACAAAGAAAATACATATTCCCTTTTCCGAGATCGTTGAATACTTAAATTCGAAAACAGGATCGGCCTACAAGCCGAGTACGAAGCGGACACGGGATCTGATCCGTGCACGCTGGAATGAAGGGTTCACCTTGAAGGACATGAAGAAAGTCATTGACCTGAAGACAGCGGAATGGCTGCACAATCCGTATTGGAGAAAATATTTACGCCCGGAAACATTGTTTGGAACGAAATTTGAGTCGTATCTGAACCAGAAGCCGACGGTAAAAAGAGTGTGGCGTGAGGAGGAGTTTAACCTTGATGACTAAGCGGGAGACGTTTTCGCTGATGGCAAGAATTGCGGTTTACTACGAACAATTCGAGCTGGATCAGAAAAAGCTGGATTCGTGGCATGAGGTGCTGAAGGACTGCAATCTCGAGGAGTTGGAAGCTGCTCTACACGAGCATGTATCGGCTTCTGTGTACCCTCCGAAGATCGCCGATCTGCTGAAGAAGCCGGCATCGGCGCGGGTGGTGCCAGACCCTGAAGAAACGGAAAGGATCACGGCTGGGAATGAAAAGCCTGCCAGCCGCGAAGTGGTGGAGAGTGAGCTTGCGAAGGTGCGAGCCATTTTGGGTAAAGGCAGAGGAGAATTTTGATGGAGGCAAGGGCGCTGTACAGCCGGGAAGTGGAGGAGGCCTTTGTGGGAGCGCTCTTGCTGGATGGGGATTTGGCAAAAGAGTGCACCATCAAGCCCGGGCAGCTGTATATGTCCAGATTGCGGGTGCTGCTTGCGGCTATTCAGCGTCTATGTAAAAAAGGGGAGCCGATCGACCCGGTGTCCGTCATCCAGGAAGTCGGCCTGGACAATGTGGAGAGTGTCGGCGGCATCAGCTATGTGACGGACCTGGCCGCCCGTGTACATACAACCGCCAATGTCTGGCATTACGAGAAGCTGATCCAGGAATATGACCAAAAAAGAAAGGCGGTGAAGGTCGCAAGCCGGATTCAAGAAGGAGTACAGGGAGAAGACATTTCCACCGTGCTGAAAAACGGCATCCAAGATCTAGTGAAGCTCGAAGAGGGTTTGGTCGATGAGGAGTTGGGCGATATTTCTTCGGGTCTTGTCGATCTTTACGTGGAGTCCGAAAAAGATCAAGGAGAGGTGACCGGCATTTCCTCCGGCTTTCGACATTGGGACCGCCTGACCGGCGGGCTGCAGGAGTCGGAGCTGCTTGTCATTGGGGCACGGCCGAGCATGGGCAAAACGGCATTTGCCTTGAACCTCGCATTGACCGCTGCAAGACAGGATGTGGTAATCATTTTTTCACTGGAAATGCCCAAGCATCAGCTACTGAGAAGGGCAGTTGGCCTGGCGGGAAGTATCAGCTCGGTAAAAATGAGAAATCCACGGCGCCATTTCGAGGAGGCCGATTGGGCGAAACTGACGGGGGCCATGGGAATGTTGTCCGAGGCGAACTTGCATATTTTCGATAAGCCGGCGATGGATATCGGCTACATGTGGGCAAAGGTGCGTAAGCTCCGTAGGGAATACGGCAACGGTAAAAGGTTCCTCGTCATCATTGATTATTTGCAGCTTATTGCAGGAGATGCAAAGTACAGGCCGAACCGCCAGGCGGAGATCAGCGAAATCAGCCGGATGCTAAAGATGCTGGCAAGGGATTGCCAAGTGGCAGTGGCAGCCCTTTCCCAGCTAAGCAGAGGGGTGGAGAGCCGGCAGGATAAACGGCCAATCCTTCCCGATCTGCGGGAAAGCGGGCAAATCGAACAGGATGCCGACGTCATCGCCTTCCTGTACCGTGATGATTATTACCGGAAGGATACAGATCAGCCGAACATCGTCGAAGTGATCCTGGCGAAACAGCGGAATGGCCCTATTGGTACCATCAGGCTCACTTTTGACAAGGAGTGTGGGAGGTTTGGGGATGTGTGAGGATAGGCTTATAAATTTGAAAAAGGCGAATTGTTTTTGGAGCTCGGCATCCCTCCACTTGGGACACAAGCAGAATGGATTGGATTCCAGGCACATTCATAAACAAAAACCGCTTTTACCGAATTTTTATTCACTTATTCTTTCACAAAAATTATTTTTGGTGTATTAAACTATAAAAAGTTCGGTATTCATGAATTGTAGTAGTTGCTTGTGGTATAATGACCGTAATAAGGAAACAAAGGAGGGTTGCCCATCATGGCAAAAAAAGATACGAGTTATTCATTTGAAGATCACGTGCAGCAAACTTTGAAAAACATCAATGTTTTTCTCAGGGGTGAAGGACTGAAGAGGAAGCGGCTTGCGCAAAAGTTAGGGATGTCTGAATCGAATTTCTCTGATTATTTACATGGAAAAAGGACAAATGTTTTAGAGTTTTCCGCCAGATTGGCAGAAGTTCTGGGGCTGGAAGGAAATTATTTTGCAGATCCTGATTTTGCCTATCAATCAGCCGAATCTAAGCAAGAACAACAGGCTATGATCTTTTCGAAAGGGACCTTGTCGCCAGAGGGCGAGGAAGGGTTGCATCAGCTGCTTAGAATTTGCGAATTAGTTGAAACGTATGATGTGGGGGATCATTCAGATGCCTGAGCTCACTTTTGATGACCTGCCCGAAGTAATTGAGGTGAACAAGCTGATTGCTTCAGAAATTCATATGAAGGTGGATCAATATCTAAAGAATGATCACCCTAAGGGCTGGAACAAAATAGATGGTGCCAAAAGATTTATTGAGCAAAATCATCATTGTTTAATAGAAGCGCCGATTAACGACCTCACACTGGGAGGGTTTATTAGAATAATCAACAATGACAAATTGATTTGCTATATCAATTCCGCCCAACCCCGCATGTACCAGAACTTCGTTGTATTTCATGAATTGTATCATCTTTTATATAGCCCCAAACAATTGGATGATCTACATTTGATCGAAGCCGGGATGGATAACCGAAGCGAAGAAAGAAAAGCGGACTATTTTGCTTCACTCTTACTGTTGAATGAGCACGAACTCCGCTCCTTTTTTACTGGCTTAAAAGATCAAAAAAAGCCCCTTCATACAAAGATTCTGCTCTGCATGGCTGCATTTAAGGCGCCGTATAAGGCGGTTCTTATCCGGATGTACGAATTGAATCTGATTACTGCCGAACATTTAAAAGACTTCTTTGATAAAAAAGTAAATTTTCATGATGAATTTTGCAAACTCGGCATGGATCCATACATCCTGGAACCAAGCGATGTAATCAATTTTAAAAGCCTGGAAGATCTGATGGTTCAAAATCCGTTGCCGGAGATTGCCCAAACATCAAATCTTAAGGTTTTCGGAGAGATTCAAAACTACTTCTCCAGTAAGAGGCATCGCAATGAGTAGAGATGTAAGCCGGTTTATACGGAAACATACCTCTTTCATCACTGAAATGAAAGACATTGTTGATAGGATATACGAGGCGAAACAGGTTTATCTCTATGATACGTCAGCTATCTCTTCACATGAACTGATTTTTCACAGAAATCGCAATCTGGCTTTTTTGCGTCATATCCAAGGCTCCCCCATTTTGATCACAGACACGATTGCTAAAGAACTGAGACTGGACGAGGATATCGATCGCAGATATTTGGAATATTTCTCTGCTTTCCCCTGCATTCTGTATGTAGAGGAAGAAAAGCTGCTGGATATGCTTGAGGTAGAATACGAAGGAAAACACGCCAAAAGTAAATACTTGATTGCGAGCGAGCGAAGCTTCGCAAGCATTCAATATTTGAGGGAACAGATACGGGAGGCAAAGCGAAACTTTTCAACAGCGGAACACCGGATCATTTCAGCCTATCAATCTTTCTTTGAGGAAAATAAAACGAATAAAGGAGAATTTTCTTTGCTTTGGAGTGCAACGGTGATTGAACAACTGCCATTTAAGACGAGTGTCTGTTTTGTCGGTCTTGACCATGATATTTACGACTTCGCAGAAAGAAGTTTTTTCTCGGGAAAAAACAGCCCGTTTGCCAGCGAAATCACCTTTCTGAGCAATGACGCCCTGCTGCAAAACTGTTACAGAAAGGGCAAGGATCAGATTGCTTTATCTCAACTAATCCCTCTTCTAAGAAACGAAAACAGAAAAGTGCGCTACTTCAGAAAAATAAATGGACTACTCAACCAGAGACCACAAAAGACAACAATAGATAACGAGGAATTCTTAAAACTGTTAGTTCATGATGAAATTGAGGTTATATACTGACGTTGGGTGTGAAGTAGTGGATCAGGCGCACATAAGTGTAAAGTGTCCGTAACAATAATTTTATAACCTTGTCAAGGAAAAGCTAATGTATACTGTTAACTCCATGTAATGGCTTAAAGTCACGAGTATTGCTGGGCAGTCTTCCCGACAAGGTTGCGAATATTTTTCTAAACTGGCGAGTAAGTGTCTAAAGTTGGGAGTCTTTCCGATATTTGACTAAAAACCATTGTACCGGCAGAGTCACTTTACAAGCTGTGTTGCTTAAAGGTTCCGCATTTATATGAAAAAAGCAATAAGTAAGGAGGCGATCAAAGGTTGCAGAGTGAAGGGAAAATTGCTGCTCAAATAAAATAATCAGAACGCAAAGAGTTATTTACCATCCAAAGTAATGTTTGACTCACTTAAAATTAATGTGAAGATGATGTACTTTCAACAGGCGGGAAATACGAATCGGCTCAAAAATCCATTTAAAGAATGGCGTTCTTCTTGGTTTTCTCATTTTTTCTCCATTTTGGGAATCAAGGAGCCTTTTTGCTTCCTAAAAAGTTTGTTTCATCCCATAAGAGGTTTGATAGTGTCTTAACATTTTCATATAATATAAACACATATCTAATGATGTAAGAGTGCTGGTGCCATTGCAGAATATGATACCTAGGGAATTTACTAAAGGAAAACGACGGGATATGATATCTATTATATGTAATGTGCTTGGGAGAGGTATTTAATGATTAATATGGAGTATGATACCTGGAATATTGTTTGTGAAGGAATTTTTAATCAAAGTAAGCAAATTCTAAATAAGTATTTACAATTGTATCCTTTTTCCATACTAACTGAAGATGAAAAGGGGCTGATTAAAAGTGAGGAATTTTTTTATAAATATATCAAAAATGGCGCACTATTCAAGAATAAATTAGTTTTTGATTTTCCGAAACATTATATTCAAAAGAGTAATAGTTCTTTTCGAAATGCCAAGTTGGTATCTCCTCTAATATATATTTATTTGGAATGTGTAGGATATCATGTGTGTAAGTCATACGATAGAGGCTCTATTACGACAAGATGTTATTATGCAGGGAATTTACAGGAGCTAGATTTTCATTATAAAAGGAGCTATGAACGTTTTTATGCTGATATTAATGAATGCTCTCAACGATACCGATATTACTATAAATTTGATGTTACTAATTTCTTTGAAAGTCTAGATATTAATATTTTGTTTAAAAATATTAATACAGAGTCTAATATTCTAGACTCGAGAACCGCTTTAATATATAAAAGGCTAATGCAATCAATTGGAAGCGGAAAGTACCCTATTATAGAAGAATCATGTTCTTTATCATTTTTAGCAACCTTTGTATACTTAGACCTATTTGATAGTAAGATGGGAGAGTTTTTAGATAATTTAAAGGAAATACAAGATTATCAAATGATTAGATATGTTGATGACCTATTTATTTTTTTTAATACAAGTGATGATTTATTAAATGAAGCTATTTCAATTATTAAAAATTCTGTTATTCATTATTATAGAGAGATTAACCTGAATTTAAATGAACAGAAAAGTAGATACGGAGTTTCTAAAGATATAAGTGAAGAATTGGTTGCGGCTTTATATGAGCACTATGTCAATGAACAAGATATAGATATATCCAGCATGTTTGATGAGGATAACATAAAGGCTTTCGTTGATAAATTGTATGAGATTGCGAGGGAGAGATTACATAATCATGATCGGTATAAGGAGATCAAAGATGAGGTTTTTAACAAGTCTGGAATACAGTATTCTTCTGACGAGGTATTTCGATACTTAATTTACTATAATAAGTTAATATTTGAAGATGCAGAACTTATAAGTAAGATAAAAAGATTGGTAAGGGAAGATTACAAGATAATAAAGTACGATACCAAAAATCTGATTAATATGATATTAAACACTCGTAATGGGGACTTAATAAAATTTTTTTTGAACGAGATATTCCGGAATAATAGTTTAGACTCATTTGACATTGCGATGATAATTAATTATTTGATATTGAGGAATTTTCAGCATCGGGATCTACTAAATAAACTAGCTGAATACGAACCAGATATCTATAAATATATTAGCCTATATTGTAAAAGATCTTTTATAAAATCCCTTTTTAAAGAAGAAAATAACAGTTATATGAACCTTATTCTTATTGATGAATATGATTTCAATAAAGATATGAAAGTATGGTATATGTATTTTATGTATCTACATTACAAGAGTAGCGACGACATATTAGAGGAATTTTCATATTATAAATCGTATTTTGATAGAGTTACGGCTCTTTTAATGCATTATAAAGGTATTGAACAGACTTCTAAGGGAAAGCCCAATTACAAAAGGTATTATAAAAAGCAACAAATTATAGGGGACTATAATAAATTAAACTTGCTGATAGATAATACCTCTCTTGAAGCCCTTATTGAGAAAGCACATGATTTAAGGAATCACAATCCAATTAACCATGCGGGTGCCGAAGTAATGGATGATGAAACATTAAGTGTTGCGGAAATAAAAAGTATTATCGATAATTTGGAAAATTTACTAGAAGGGGCCTTTATGAGTTAGTTCTTGGTGAAAGAAAACGTCTAAAAATCCCACTTAAGGATAGGAGTTTTCTTGCTGCCCATAAAATGAAAAAGGCCACTTGCCAACTTCTCAAAATAACTTTAGACTCTACGTTTGACTAACAATTATTTAAGAGTAGTTAGCAGTGGCATATACTTTTGCAAGCCAGGTCGGCAAAATATATTTACTCTTTAAGCTTCAGCTTTAAACTTTTCGTAGCTGTCGGCCAGCTTATATTGGACCTGCGTTTCCAGAGCCTCGAAGTGCTTGCGGCCACAAGTTATTTTTCCATCCTCTATCAGGCGGAGATCCTCTTGATCGGTACTTCCTTTTGTTTCGACAACAAAGTAAAGTGTCTCTGTACCGTCCTTATCGAGAAGAACTGCCCAGTCAGGATTGTAATTTCCTAGTGGTGTATCGATCACAAAGGTTGAGGGGAGTTTTACAAACAACTTAACATCATCATCATTATTTAATTTTTTAGCAAAAGCCCGTTCCACATAAGAATCATAACGGATATGATCATAAACTGATTTGTCATGTGAAACTTCAACTGCATTGGCCTTCATATAGCCAACAAGCTCCTTATGTTCAAACAAGGACTGCTGATAATATGCATGGTCACCAATTCGTTCATATTTAATGCCATCAACAATCAGCTTTTTCTTTTCACGATTGATGATCTTCATCACAGCTTCCATAAAAGCTTGAGGATTTTTTTCAAAGTCATCCAGCCGTTTAGAGTCGATTAAAATGTCCACCAAAGTACGTCTCTTAAGCTTTGTTTGTTCCTGTAGGTAACGGAGGATATCTGGCAGTCGGCGCTTTTCTTCCATGACTTCATAGACACGCATTGTTTGACCTTCGCCCATAATTCCAGATTGGTCTACCTTCAAGATGGCATTCTCTCGCCTGATTTGTCTTGCCTTAAAAGGCTCAAGATGCTGTATAGCTCGTATGCAACGCTCCTTTAAAGTTTCGGAGTCGAGTTCAACTGAGTAAGTAGTTTTATATTTTATCTGATCCCAGAGCTGCTTAAAATCTTCACCAAGAAGGACTTCCTTATTCAGCTTAATCGTCACTTCATCCTTCTTATTGAAAACAGGCAGCTTTTTAATGGATTTTTTGATTACTTCCTCAATGTCATATTTGATATCCTGAAATTCTTCTGGAACATCGAATGTTTCCGAAGCGATCGCTTCTTTCAATGAGTCTTTTACTTTTCCTTGCTTGGAGATAAAGTTCTCTTTAATTAGGAAAGAATAAATTTTAGCAGAGTATTCATAGCCAAGTTCTTTCGCTTCTCCTGTTGTTTCGTCCGTCTTCGTTATAGTGGAAAATGCCTGCTCCTCTATATAACCGAACTTTACGCCTGTTTCTTCTTCCATTTCTTTTTGAAGCGATTCTGCAAATTCTTGATAAGACTCATTGGCTATTACAGTTAGAATATTGACATCTTCATCATATTGGCGTTCGCCATCCTGGTTGACTGCCAATCGAAGCCCTCGGCCAATCTTTTGCCGCTTTGTTAATGGATCCCTTGTTTCGACTAATGTACATATTTGAAATACATTAGGATTATCCCATCCTTCTTTTAAAGCGGAGTGGGAGAAGATAAAGCGTAAGGGTGTTTCAAAGCTGAGGAGTTTTTCTTTTTCCTTCATAATTAATTCAAATGCTGATTCATCATCTTTGTTAGAACGAAGAGTGCCGTCTTTTGTCACTCTGCTGTCTTTGAATTTACCGCTTTTATCCCTAGAAAAATACCCATCGTGAACCTCATCTGCACGTTGATTTGAAATGTACTGGTCTTCCTTAAAGAGGGTATGGTATTTAGGAAGCTTGATTAATTGTGAGTATTCTTCCTCAAACATTATGGCATATTTGCCTTTTTGCCAAGGCTGTCCTATAGGGTAGATACGGTAATTTTCAACTTTATCAATGAAGAACAAAGTGAGTACCTTGACCCCTTTATGTACTAGTTTCAACTCTTTATCTAAATGAGTACGAATGGCTTCCCTAATTTGGTAACGTTTCAGTATATCATCATCAATGCCTCCGATGGATTCACCAAGCCTTAAAATTTTTCCATTCGTGAACTCAACAGATTCATTGCCAGGATAACAATCAATTCCCTCAACGATATATCTCTGATACAAATCACGCTCGCCAGATAACAAAAATAGATTACTTTTACCATTTGGATTGATTTCTTTTTTCACTCTTGTGACTTTGCCGTTTTTCCTTAGCTCATCAATTTCAACAGTTGCCTTATAGCCGTTTTTGTTGGATACACTGATCAATTTAATATATGGATCATTGTGATCATCGTCAGAGTTCACAGATAAGACTTCTATTTTTTTGACAAGCTTTTGGTCGTAAGCGTCGACTGGATCAAGTTTATACATCAGATTGTATGTATCCCTGTGGGTGGCAGAATAACGCAATTTACATAACGGGTTTAAGGAGGCGATAGCTTCCTTCGCCTTATCGGTATTGTCCACACTTTGTGGTTCATCAATGATAACAATCGGATTTGTTTCTTGTATAAATTGAATCGGTTTTTTTCCGTTCATTGTGTCTCGTTCACGGTGGATCAGGTTTGCTTTGTTTTCCTTCTCTGGATCGTCGAAGCTTTTCCTGAAGGCATCAATATTGATAATCATGACTTCTATATTTGTACTTGTTGCATATTCACGTACTTGTTCTAACTTTGAAGAATCATATTTAAAATAATGACAATGCTGCCCCGGATAAAGTTCAGCAAAGTGCTCCTCAGTCATTTGAAATGATTTAAAAACGCCTTCTCGAATTGCGACACTTGGTACCACAATGATGAACTTTGAAAAGCCATATTTTTTATTTAACTCAAAAATAGTTCTAGTATAAACATACGTCTTGCCCGTACCTGTTTCCATTTCGACTGTAAAGTTCCAGTCTTGGATTGAAGTGCTTTTTTTAAGGTGGTTTCGTATTTGTATCTTTTGAACATTTTCAATTACTTCCACCTCAGATAATTCAAGCTTATTTCCAATTCCAACCGTTGTCACTTCTTGTCCAACAATATCACCCATGCTAACAGTAAAATTTGAAACTTTGACCATTTGACCTTCAAAGATATCCGTTATGGATTGAATGGCATCGAGCTGATATTGCTGTTCATCAAACTTGATTTTCATGTCACCATTCCTCCTTTAGATTACTCGAATGTCCTCTACGCCGTAACGCTTTAATATTTGTTGTGCATTTGTACGAACAGTATCGTCTTTAAAGCCTTCATCGTAGAAAACAATGCGCGTTGGCTCTTTCTTAGCCATCTCTTCAATCTGATCTACTGTTAAGTCTCGCTCTAAACAGATTAGCAAGTATCCCATACCAACAGAAAATACTTTCTTTCCTGCAATAACGGTCTGGTCAATTGGAACTGTTAAGTCAATTCCATATTTAAGGAGAATTTCATATACAACATCCTCTTGGGTACGATTCACTTTTATAGGATCAATCATATCTAATAAATCATGTTCCAAATTTAGGGCCTCTTGATCCCATAATTTTAAATTGGTTTCATCAAGTTTGAACACCTTAAAGCCAATATCAATATTCGCTGGGTTAGTTAACCGTTTGATTTCGTTTAAAATTTGATTTCCAGCTAGGCGAATCCTATCTTTTCCGATATCACTTATATTTTTATAGCCAGCTTTGTATGCAGGAGAATCTTTACCAATAGTTTCATCTAATTGAACCATTATGAACCTATTTTTAACATTTTCTTCAGCATTTAATTTCAAAACGGCATGCGCAGTAGTGCCCGAACCTGAAAAGAAATCTAGTACAATATCATCTTTGTCAGTTCCGATTTTACAAAATGTATATATAAGATCAATTGGTTTGGGAAAAGAAAATATTTTTTGTTTAAATATATCCTCTACTTCAGCTGTTCCTCTTCGACTTGTATATGATTTTTCCAGTAATAAACTACGTATTATTTTTTCGGAATGCCTCATCTTTTGTACTATCCGATATTCTCCATCACCTGTCTTATATCCTATAATCTCCTTATTTAGACCATTTTTTGATTTTTCCTTTCCCCATCTCCATACGAATTGAACATTATCTTTCACCGATTTGGGTGGTGTGTAGTGCAAAATAAAAGTGCAGAGTTATGAAACATAAACGTACATAACTTTGCACTTTAT
>NZ_VEKZ01000047.1:0-32545 GCF_007681465.1 Siminovitchia fortis | reverse complement strand
GCTGAAAATGGGTAAAATCAGCCTGCTTTTCAAGCTTTTAACAAACTACGTCACGGATTCAGGTTAATGATTATGGCTGGCAGAAAACTTCCTGTTGGAACGGTCTATGCAGTTTTTGTTGGACTAGGTACTGCGGGAACTGTATTCTCGGATATCGTATTTTTTGAAGAACCATTTAAGGCAGCTAAAATCATTTTGATTTTGGTTTTATTGGCAGGGGTAATTGGTTTGAAATTAGTTACCAAAGACAACGTTAAAGAGGGGGTTGAATCATAATGGCGTGGGCTTCTTTGGTTGTAGCAGGTTTATTTGAAATGTTTGGCGTGGCAATGATAAGTAAATTGCATAGGGATCGCAGTTGGCAGTCGGTGTTACTGTTATTTCTTGGATTCGGGGCTAGTTTTCTTTTTCTTGCTTATGCGATGAAAACATTACCTATGGGAACAGCGTATGCTATTTGGACAGGAATTGGTGCTTCTGGTGGAGCAATATTAGGTATGGTTTTATACGGAGAATCAAAAGACTGGAAAAGGTTGGTTTTTATAGCAATGGTATTAGGGGCGGCTATTGGTTTAAAATTAATCTCATAAAATGATAGTTGCAGCCTGCGTAAGAAAATGCCTCACCTTGCCGTGGCACAAATTATTTTCCTAACGGTTTCAAAAATTATCAATGATAAGGCTTTATAAGGAGGAGCTATGTTATGTATGTACCTAAACATTTTAAAATTGATGACGAAGAAGTAATTTATGATTTTATCGAAAAATATGGCTTTGCAACCTTATTTTCCCAGCATGAAGGAGAACCCTACGCTACTCATCTTCCATTGACATTAAATAAAGGTGAAAATGCTCTATACGGTCATTTTGCCCGCCCGAACAAGCAATGGAAGGATATAGAAAATCAACAAGTTCTCGTCGTTTTCCAAGGCCCTCATTGCTATATTTCACCTTCTTGGTACGAGACGATGAAGGCTGTACCTACTTGGAATTATGTATCTATCCACGTATATGGAAATATGGAGATTGTCGAAGATAAGCAAGTAATATTTGATTCGTTAAATGACATGGTAAATAAATATGAAAGCCAGGATAGCCCATATCATTTAAATAAGATTGATCCGGATTTTTTAGATAAAATGAATAAGGGGATCGTCGCATTTAAAATAAAAATCACTAAAATTGAAGCAAAAGCTAAATTAAGCCAAAACCACCCTGTGGAACGTCAAGATTTAATTATTAAGCATCTTGAAAAAGCTTCTAATCAAGATAATTTACAAGTGGCAGCTCTAATGAAGAAAAATCTGCAAAATATAAATAAAAGTAATTAACCTTTGCCTAGATGAACATAAAAAACAACCTCCCGCTGCTTCCGTAAACAAACAAGGAGGCTGCTTTTCTAAGTAGTCTGGACATATAAATTGAAGAAGAAAGAACAGTGACTGCCACCGTTCTTTCTTTACCTGTGGTTCCGGGATTTATTTTTTATTCTGCATCCATACGACCAACGAAACCACTCCATGTACCACCACAACAATGCCCCAAACAATTGTAACGTAATTCAATTGCTCACTTGCATAGAACTGAAATCTAAAGAGGGGACGGAGTAGAGACACCATCTTCTCTCCTAAGTGCCTAAAAGCCAATTACGGGAGAAGTTACTTCAAGATCCGTATTCTTATATACTTCCTTCAATCGATTACTGTTGTAACTTCATAAACACTGTGATATTTTTTAAATGCCAAATAAACGATAAAACTATTATAGGTGGAGCAAATGCCATCAATTCCGGACGATTCAAATCTAAAATTTGATTGCATAAATGAATGAAAAAGTGTAAAAGCCAAAAGTGAAAAAAGATTAGAAAGAGGAAGTTAAATGAGTACAGTCATTAAGCAAAAAAGAACCAGTAGACTTAAAAAGGTATCACGAGCATTAGCAGTTATTATTGGGGCCTTTATAACCGCCTATGGACTGGAAGCGATATTGATTCCAAACAACGTGTCAGACGGGGGTGTTACGGGTCTGAGCATCGTTGGTTCACAGTTATTTGAATTACCTCTGGGAATTTTAATTGCCGTACTAAATATTCCATTCGTATTTTTAGGATATAAACAAATTGGGAAAAGTTTTGCTATTTTTTCGGTTATCGGCATTGCTTCACTGGCATACGGGACCAGCATTATGCACCATATACCAACTATTATTCAAGGCGATACATTGTTAGTAACCGTTGTTGGAGGTATTATCATTGGTTTTGGCATGGGGTTGGCATTGCGAAATGGCGGTGCATTGGATGGCATTGATATGCTGGCAGTATTGCTTTCCCGAAAATTACCTTTCGGAACAAGCGATCTCATTTTATTTTTAAACTTGTTTGTGTTTATTGTTGTTTCAACAGTATTTGGACTTCAAGGGGCTTTTTTATCGGGAATCGCTTATTTTATTGCATCTAAGGTGATTCACACTGTTGAAGAAGGTTTAAGTGGTTCTAAAACCTTTAAAATTATAACAACTCATCCCGAATTAATGGTTGAAACGATACGTGACCGATTAGGTCGCGGTGCAACGTATAATATAGTTGAAGGCGGTTATTCAAATGAACAATTCAAAGAAATTACTTGTGTCATTAACCGTTTAGAGGATAGTAAAATGAAAGAAATTATTTATGAAATTGACAAAAATGCCTTTGTTGCTGTATATGATGTTGCTGAAGTTAAGGGCGGTAGCTTCAAAAAGCGTAACATTCATTAATTTGCTGACAAAGCTCTGTTTTGTGTATGCAGGGCAACGGAATTAGGCATTTGCCAAGCTCTGAAAACGCCTATTGTACTTTCTTAGATGAAAGTAAATCTAAAAGGAATTTCCGGGGGAAAATGGACTATATTGTTAAGTGACAGTATAGTCTTAAAAACATCAGCCGGGCTATTCCAATAAAGGTCGTTGGTTGAAGAAAGAGTGAACTTTTTGGTATTGAAAACAACCAAGGGGGTTAACACTGATGAGATTGAACCCACCTGTTTTGCGGCAAGGTGACACCATTGGGATTGTTACTCTCGGAAGTCCATTAGATGTAAATGTTATTAATACCCGAATTAATATGTTAAACAATATGGGGTTTGATGTAGTCGTAGGGGAACATGTATATTCCCGAAACGGTTTTCTTGCAGGAACCGACCAAGAGCGGGCAGCTGATTTGATGAATATGTTTCGAAATGAGCAAGTTAAAATGATACTGCCGGCAAGAGGAGGGGTTGGCGTAGCCGGAATACTTCCCTACCTTGATTATGATATCATCCGGCAGAATCCGAAAATAATAACGGGTTATAGCGACATTACGATATTATTAAATGTACTCTTTCAATATGCAGATTTAATGACATTCCATAGTCTTATGCTCATTGACTTTACTCCTGAAACCCCAGGGTACAATTATAGTCAGTTTTTTTCCATAACTTCCAACTTAACACCTACCCGGCCAATAGTGAATCCGGCGGGAATACCACTGGTTGGCAGAGTTCCCGGAAACGTTACGGGCCGTATTGTCGGAGGCAATCTCACGTCTTTTATCGGCACTTTGGGAACGGATTTCGAGATAGATACAAAGGGGAAAATCCTGTTCCTGGAAGAAACCAATGAACCGATCAATACGGTCTACAGGTATATGAATCATTTAAAAATGGCCGGAAAATTTCAGGACTGTATAGGAATAATCATGGGAGAGTGTACGGGATGCGATGTTGCTTACGGTAAGACCTATGAAGATTTAATCAATGAGTTTGTTGTTCCCCTTGGAAAACCGCTGATGACTAATCTTACAACCGGACATGGTATTTATAAAACGGCCATTCCTATTGGGGCAATGGTTAATATGAATACGATCAATCAAACACTGACTCTGCTTGAACCAACAGTTAGCCTTTGATTGTTATTCAAAAAGAGTGAATATTCCGATGTCGTTTCGACTAAAAAACCGGGAGAGAGTAACTCACATCATGAAGTCAGTCATAAGCGCTGAAAATATTCTGTTTTTAAATTTTATATACAGGACCCTGACTGTGCAACAATAGGTTCCTATATCCACTATTTAGGCTGATATATGACCTTCGTGAAAGTAATAACTGATTTAGTACGGTTTAGATAATAGGATAATACTGTTCGTATCTCGGATTGTAGTAATAAGGCGGCCTCGGTCCGATTTTCGGCATTTTAAAAGAATACGGATTCGCATTGTAAATCAGATTTACCTTTTCATCAGAATGCCCTGCCAACAAAAGCAAGGCTTCCCGGCTGAAATGATATGGTTGCATGACGGCAGTCCCCCTTGATACATTTCTTTCATGCTTTTACATTATTCCAACTCCTCTATTCTGAGCCCGTACGGATCCATTATTTTATGCTTAACAAGCACCCTGTCAGCCCAAAAGACATAAAGTACTGGAAAATGCTTTCGAGGAGGATATGCATGGCACACGATCAGCAAGATTATCCATTGTATCCCTATTACGGAAAAATAACGCGCTATGAAGACATTCCGATTACTGTACCCGAGCAGCGCCAGATGCGGCAGCCAGGCGTTGAAAAACTCATGATTCCCCGGCCGATTATTGAGAATCCCAATTATAAAGGAAGCGGAAAATTATCTGGAAAAGCGGCGCTTATCACCGGCGGTGATAGTGGAATGGGGGCAGCGGCAGCGATCGCTTTTGCAAAAGAGGGAGCCGATGTTGCAATTGCCTATTTGGATGAGCATGAGGATGCAGGCAGAACCAAGGCAAGGATTGAAGAGATAGGACAACGCTGTTTATTATTGCCTGGGGATCTAAGGGAAAAGCAGCAGTGTGTTGATATCGTCGAAGAAACGATCAAAACATTTGGCAAGCTTGATGTGCTTTGCAATCATGTCGGCATCCAGTTTCAGCAATTAAGCCTGCTTGATATTACGGATGAGCAGTTCGACGATACATTCAAGGTTAATATCTACTCCCATTTTTATACAACCCGTGCAGCCCTTCCATACTTAAAGGCAGGAAGCTCCATCATTAATACTGCATCAGTTGTCGCATATGATGGAAATGATCAACTGATGGATTATTCGGCGACAAAAGGTGCAAACGTTGCCTTCACACGCGCATTGGCACGCAATTTAGCTGACAAAGGGATCAGGGTGAACGCCATTGCACCCGGGCGTATATGGACACCCCTCATTCCGGCAAGCTTCTCGGCTGATCAAGTAGCACTGGCGGAAAATCCAATGAAGCGCCAAGGCCAGCCGTTTGAGGTTGCCCCGACTTTTGTTTATCTAGCCTCCGATGACTCCCGTTTTGTCACCGGACAAACACTTCATGTCAACGGCGGGCAATTCATTACGTCATAGTATGGATGTTATAAAAAGTTTATTTGATGATGAACCAAAACCATCTTTGCATGTTGGTGAAGTGATGTGCTGCTGGGACATACTTGGCAGCACTGGAAGAAGCAGCTGCTCTTGAACAATTAGGAATTAAATACAATTCGGGCTGGATTCAATGGTTGATTCGGTCTTTTTTTTATTCTCCAATCTCGTTAGAGGAGGTTCATAGCCATTCTATTATAGTTAGGAAAGAAAGTAATTAAAGGCGTACAAATACTTCCCGCCAACTAACGAAATCCGCCCAATATCGACAAGATAAATCATGTTCTAAACCAAATCGTTGACAGAATCGCTTGTGGTATGTATATTATTAGTTTATTAAATGCACTAAATCTATAGGAATTATTTATTTTACTGTGGCACAGTAAATCCGTGGCGCATATGATGAAAAACATACTTGAGCGCTAACAACGAAAGGGGGAGCATAATGACTATATTTTTAATTTGCGTGAATATCGTTGTTTTACTAGCGATTATTGGCCTTCTTATTTTTATGCAAAAGAAACATATTTCATTTACAAAACGCGTATTCACCGGTTTAGGCGCCGGGATTGTGCTTGGTGCGCTTTTACAGGCCGTTTATGGGGTAGATTCGGAAATTTTAACAAATACAGCGGATTGATATAGTATCGTCGGAAGCGGATATATCCAATTATTAATGATGATTGTTGTACCGCTTGTCATGGTATCCATCATTCAGTCCATCATTAATTTGGAAAAATCCGCAGACCTTGGAAAAATGTCTGCCTGGATTATCGGTTTCTTAGTTTCGACGGCAATGGTTGCCGCTTTGATCGGAATTGGTGCTGCCGGATTATTTAATTTGAGTGCAGATCAAATTGATGCGGGACAGGCGGAAATTGAGCGTGGTGATATGCTTCAGGAGAAGCTTGGAGATGTGCAGGATCTCTCTGCACCGCAAAAAATCCTGAGTTTTATTCCGTCCAATATATTTTTGGATATGACAGGGGAGCGGGCAACTTCGGTCATTGCGGTGGTCATTTTCTCCATCATCGTCGGGATAGCCGTCCTTGGATTGCGGAGAAAAAATCCGGAACAGGCGGAAATGTTTACGAAAATGGTGAATGCACTTTATGCAGTTGTGATGCGGATCGTAACGCTGATTTTGCGCCTGACACCATTTGGAATTCTGGCTTTGATGGCCAATACAGTGGCTAAGACAGATGTTGCCGGTATTGTTCAGCTTGGAAAATTTGTGATTGCGTCTTATGTCGCTTTATTCGTCATCATGATCTTCCATCTTTTATTGGTGGGGGTTTTTGGTTTAAATCCGATGACGTACCTGAAAAAGGCTATCCCTGTACTAGGATTTGCTTTTACATCCCGTTCAAGTGCAGGCACGATTCCGCTGAACATCCAGGCACAGAAAAACTCCCTTGGTGTTGACACAGGAATCGCCAACATGTCAGCTTCATTTGGAGCGACCATTGGGCAAAATGGCTGTGCGGGAATGTACCCGGCCATGCTGGCAGTCATGATTGCGCCAACAGTCGGGATTGATCCATTTACACCAGCTTTTATCATCAAATTAGTGTTGATTATCGGAATCAGTTCATTTGGTGTGGCCGGTGTTGGCGGAGGGGCAACCTTTGCCGCATTGATTGTTTTATCTTCTATGGGACTCCCGGTAGCTTTGGCCGGTTTGCTCATATCAATCGAGGCACTGATCGATATGGGGCGTACAGCTGTAAATGTGAATGACAGCATGGTTGCCGGAACATTGACAGCACGAATCTTGGGGAAACTGAATTTGAAAACATTTAATGATAAAACAGCAATTGAAGACAGTTCTTCACTTTAAGGAAAAAACTAACCGCCATCATGTTGGCGGTTAGTTTTTTTGCTTGTATATTATGTATTCAAAGCTCGTCGGGTTTGAAAAAAGAAGGAATTAAGCTGTTCCATAGCGAATCGTATTTAAATGGTTTTTTTACGGTTTGGACAGAAGACACAATCAAGGAGGAAATAATTTGGAAGCAAAGCAAATGATGAATGAATGGTTGCAACATCGGAATGTGTTGGAAGAATTACTTGAATCCATTGATGACGAACATATCGATTTTAAACCGTGGGAAGATGCTATGACGCTTGGTGAACTGGCGTTGCATGTTGCGGGATGGAATGATGTGTTCGTTTCAATGGTCAAGACCGAAGAATTTACCTCACCAGACATTCCTGAATGTAAGACAATGGAAGATGTGCGCAAAGCTGTAAAGGAGTTTACTGAAAAAACAAAAGCTACATACGAGTCATTGACTGATGCAGATCTGGAAGCCGAAAATCATTCATCGCATCCAAAACTTCAAGGGCCAAAAAAAAGATACCTCACTGCAATGTATGATCACGAGATTCACCATAAAGGCCAACTTTTTGTGTATGCACGTATGGCAGGTGTGAAAGAAGTTCCATTTTTTCGCTAATTAGCCTGATCACCGTTCTTCGCCTTGCCAAGGGTATGCAAAGAATATCTATAATCATTGAATTGAACGTGGTGGAGGTCTCGAACTTTAGGTTTTTAAAAATTAAACAGCTTGTTTTAACCCCGTGCTAAAAATCAGAACGGGGTTATGCATGTTGGATGTTGAATAAAATAAATAACCACCGTGCCATTATAATCACTACTTTCGGGGATCGAAATTTACACGGACTTGCTTCACTAGGTGGTACACAATCTGTCATTCATTGATGGTATTGATATAATGACGAAAGGGGATTAAAGAACTTTTTGATAAATCGTGGCGAAGGTGGCATTTTATAAAAGAAGTGGTTGAGTGCTGCTGAAGGAAGGAGATTTTTAATGGAAAAGGTTACACCATTCTTAATGTTCCAAGATGGCAAGGCGGAAGAAGCAATGAACTATTACACATCACTCATAGAGGATTCAGAAATTATAAGTATTGTTAGATACGGAGCAAATGAAGCCGGGGAAGAAGGAACTGTGATGCAGGCTGCTTTTTCCTTGAAAGGACAAGAATTTATGTGCATTGACAGTAATATTAAGCATCAATTTTCATTTACACCTTCGTTTTCAATCTTTCTTACTTGTAGTTCTGAAGAGGAACTTGACAACCTTTATGAAAAACTTATCGAAGACGGCCAAGCCCTTATGCCGTTGGATGATTATGGGTTTAGCAGGAAGTTCGGATGGATAAACGATCGGTACGGTGTCTCTTGGCAACTTAATCTTCCCGAATGAAAGGATACGGCCAATAACAAAACAATTTGTTAAATGGTCAAAAACTCTACAGCAAAACGAGGGGAAAACCGGATGCTCATCCGATTTTCCTTTTTCATTATTGAAAAAAATCATGGGAGTTTTTTTGTTTGAGAGTTCAATTAATCAGACTAAACATTTTCCCTTTTTATGAACACCGCCCATTAAGGATTGATATAATATAGTGGTTCAAGTTTAATTTTGGAACATGCTAAGCAGATAAAAGCTTATGAATTAAAAAAAGGAGTTCTTCGAACATGGTGGAGTTTTTCATGAATTTCAATCCGGTGATGCAAGCGTTTCTGGCTACGTTATTTACTTGGGCTATGACGGCTGTCGGAGCGACGCTGGTGTTTGCCACCAAAACGATTAACCAGCGGATGCTTGACGGTATGCTCGGTTTCGCCGGAGGCGTCATGATTGCTGCGAGTTACTGGTCACTGCTCGGGCCGGCCATCGAGATGTCTGAAGATAGTGTGGTTGGTGTCTGGTTCCCGGCGGCTACCGGATTTTTATTGGGCGGCATTTTCATTTGGAGTATAGATAAAATCCTGCCTCATCTTCATCCGAATGCTGAAATGACAGATGCGGAGGGGTATCGGCCCAAGAAAATGAAGAGGAGCACGCTCCTTGTATTTGCGATTACGCTGCATAATATTCCCGAGGGGCTTGCTATTGGGATTGCCTTCGGTGCACTTGCGAACGGGGGGACGGAATCGTCTTTGGCCGGTGCGCTTGCCCTGGCACTTGGAATCGGAATCCAGAACTTTCCCGAAGGGGCTGCGGTTGCGCTGCCTTTAAGGGGAGATGGCATGTCGCGGCGGAAGAGTTTTATGTACGGCCAGTTTTCGGGGATGGTTGAACCAATCGCCGCTGTGATCGGGGCAATGGCCGTCGCATTTATCGAACCTTTGCTTCCGTATGCCCTGAGCTTTGCAGCCGGAGCAATGATTTTTGTTGTAACCGAAGAGGTCATCCCGGGATCCCAGGAAAAAGGTAACAAGGATCTTGCTTCAATGAGCTTGATGTTCGGATTTATTTTAATGATGATCTTGGACGTGGCATTGGGTTAAGCTGAGAGACCAGCTTCAGAAGTCCGGTTTTGATAAATCTAGTATTATCAAGGGCCCTGGATTTTTGTTCGTTGGCTCTTGGACTAACCGTATATTTTCCTGTAATGACCACATAATAATGATAATCATTTGGATAAAAGAGGTATTTATATGCAGAATCTAAAAAGGCTGAAAAAACTGATGGATGCTTCGTTACAAATTTTAGATCATATGATTGTCGATCCATCGGATGCCGGAAAGCTTCGGCATATCAAGGAAATGATGCATGAGGAAAATAGGAAACTTTCCAATATTTATAACAAGGACACAGATCAGCGCAGTTTTTCGGCAGCCACTTCTATGCGACAGAATATTGATGAAATTATTAGAGTGGTTGATCAATTCAAAGGAAACCTGCGGGAGGATTATCGGTTATCAAGTCAGGATATCGAACAGTTTGAGCAGCTGTCCATTGATGAACAGAGCCAGAAAACAGAAGCGTATCATGATAAGATCGACTACAAGAGTATGGTGAAGTTGAAGGAGAACCTTAACAGGATAAACGATGAGTTGCTTCGTCTTTAGATAATGCATTTTAACCATAATCAATGGGGAGGGGGGCACTGGCAGCCACGATTTTTTATTCCGACATCGCTTTTCCTGTTTCAAGTTCTAAAAATCATATCCACCAAAAGGAATGGATGACGATGTCTAATCATATCCTTAATTTGTTGCTGGTACGATTTTTTTAATAATTCCCGATTCTCGAACGGTTGTGGCTTCAAAGACTATATGACAACATTTTCCAAAATACCGTAAAACATTCAAAAGCTGAAAAGCTAGTGGTGATCATTGAAAGCGAAGCTGTTACCATTAGGGATAACGGAATTGGTTTCGAGGTTGATAGTAGGATCCTAGGCCTAGGATTAAAAAAATTAAGGATATTGCTAGAATACTTAGTTTGGAATATGCCGTTCTATCAAATGAAAATGGCACTTTTTTTGTTTTACAGCAACGCGATAAAATTCCACTGTTAATCGTTTAGCCCATCCCGTGTCTATACGATAGAGAACTGAAGGAGGCTCAGATTTGAAAGCAAAATGTATTAAGTTTTATGAGTTTGGCAGTCCTGAAGACGTTTTAACCATTGAAGATAAAAGCGTTCAGCCGCCTGCGGATCATGAAATCCTCGTACGTATGCTGGTTCGCCCGATTAATCCGTCCGACTTAATCCCAATCAGGGGCTCTTATGCCCATCGAACTTCTTTGCCGGCTATTCCTGGTTATGAAGGAGTCGGAATTGTAGAAGATGTTGGCTCATTGGTAACTAAAAATCTCATTGGGAAGCGGGTTTTACCTTTACGTGGAGAAGGTACTTGGCAAGAGTTTGTTAAAACTTCAGCAGAGCATGCAATCCTCATTCCTAACTTTATCGATGATTTCATTGCTGCACAAATGTATATCAATCCGATTACAGCATGGGTTATTTGCACAGAAAAGTTAAGATTAGGCCCGGGTGATACGTTGTTGGTAAATGCATGCGGCTCTTCGATCGGTCATATTTTTGCCCAATTATCAAAAGTGTTGGGATTTCAATTAATTGCGGTAACGAGAAATGATCATTATACAGATGAACTGCTTCGCCTGGGTGCTTCCCATGTCGTTAATACATCCAAGGATCCGTTATATGAGACAGTTATGGATTTAACGAATGGAAGGAGGGCCTCCGTCGCCATTGATTCAGTGGGAGGGCAATCTGGCACCGAATTAGCTTATTGCGTAAACCCTCGAGGTACTTTATTAAGCATAGGGCTTTTGTCGGGGACTCAAGTAAACTGGGAAGAAGTTACAAAGAAAGCCATGGTAAACGCCCAAATATTTCATTTACGGCATTGGAATCAAAGAGTATCGACAGAAACTTGGCAGGGGACATTCCAACGTTTGATAGAATTAATAAAAAATAACCAATTAAGTTTAATGAAGCCCGATTCCCATTTCGACTTATCAGAAATAAAAGAAGCTGTAAAGTCTGTTGAATCTCTTAAAACAAGGAGAGGGAAAGTGCTTTTAACAAGCTATTTAAACTGAACTAAACAATGTTGTTATCCCTATTAGAATAAACCGTCCAGTGCCCGGCTTCGGTGAAAAATCACTTGCGCGGTAACTGGAGTGCCGCCCCAGTGCCCGGTTCCGACGAAAAAGCGCCGGCGCGGTAACTGGAGTGCTGCTCCAGTGCCCGGCTCCGACGAAAAATCGCTTGCGCGGTAACTGGAGTGCCGTTCCAATGCCCGGTATCGATGAAAAATCGTCAACGCGGTCATTGGGCGGCCCGATCCATGCCCATTCCAATGAAAAATCGCCCGCGCGGTCACAAAAACCCCCTAATCATTAAGGGGATGTAAAATCAGGTTAACCCAATCATTAAATAAAAAGCGGTTCCCCAAATAAATAAAGCGGAACATTTGTTGAATGCGTTCATTAGTTTGCCCTTCCCATCTAGTTTTTTCATCATTCTCCCTGCCGCCGTTAGTCCGAAAAACCAGATCCAGGACACGAAAATACAGGCGATTGTAAAAAATATTTGTTCTAATCCTGTATATTTCAATGCACTTGTCCCGATGACACCGACCGTATCCAGTATGGCATGCGGGTTTAATAATGAAACGGATAACGCGAAAATGATTTGCTGGCGGACTGCCAATGCTTTATCCGTTTCAGCCGTTGCAGGTTCAGACTTCCAAATAGCATATCCCATATAAAGCAAGAATAATATCCCGACAACCATAAGTGCGAGTCTCAGCCATTCAAATTGCAACACGATCACGGATACACCGAAGACAGCCAAAAGGATGAGTAGTGTATCGCAAAACCCGGCTGTAATAGCAGCCGGTAGTGCCCGGGCTATTTTTGGCTGAGTAGCACCTTGTGAAAAAACAAATACATTCTGCACACCCAAAGGCAAAATAAGACCGAATGCTAATATGATTCCATGTAAAATACTTTCCAAATGATCAGCTCCCTTTCAATTCCTATCGTACTATGATACAACTAAAAGAAAACGGCCAATTGGATGGTTTTTCATCCATCCAATTTAGGAGGGGTTGGATGAATTGGAAACCAAAACGGTCCTCCCATATGACCATTCATGAGCAAATTGTGGAATGGGTAAAGTCCCGAATCGAACGAGGGGATTGGACGGTTGGAACGAAGCTCCCGACGCAGCGCCAGCTGGCAGCGCAGTTTCATGTGAATCGAAGCACCGTGCAGCTTGCCTTTGATGAACTGAAAGCGGATGGATTGATTGAATCTAAAGTGGGGGCTGGTGCATTTGTGGCCAATAATTCTTGGAATATGCTTTTGGACAAAGCCCAATTGAATTGGCAGCAGCACATTGAATCCAGCATTTATAAGCCCAATTATCATACAATTCAACTAATCAATGAACATGAACGAATGGACCATATCATTCGTCTTGGAACAGGTGAATTATCACCGGACTTGCTTCCTGCGGAACAACTAGAGCAGTCATTAGAAGAAATATCGCTTAAACCAAAGGAAATTGGGTATTCATCACCACAAGGAAGTGAAAAACTTCGTGAGGTTTTATGTGAGTATTTAAAAAATAGAGAAATTGAAACCGTCCCGGAAAATATTTTAATTGTTTCAGGCGCATTGCAAGCACTTCAATTAATTGCCATCGGATTATTGGAGGAAGGCTCGATTGTCTTCCAGGAACAGCCTTCCTATTTAAATTCCGTACACCCTTTTCAATCGGCCAGGATGCGGATGATTTCGATTACACGGCATACATCCTTAATAGACAATTTACGGAAATTCAAAAGGAAAAGACAATCAGTATTTTATTGTGTCCCATCTTTAAACAATCCCACTGGGCAAAGCTGGTCATTGGAGGAAAAGAAAGCCCTGTACGGTGCGTGTAAGGAGATGCAGATACCGATTATTGAGGATGATGTGTACCACGAATTGGCATTTGAGACCCCTGTTCCCCCAATCAAGTCATTTGACACATCGGGGCAAGTGCTTTATATCGGCAGTGTTTCCAAAACACTAAGCCCCGGGCTCAGGATCGGATGGGTTGTGGCTCCTTCACCTGTCATAGGGCGCTTAGGTGATATTAAAATGCAAACGGACTATGGCTCCAGTGCCTTTTCTCAAGAAATTGTCGCCCATTGGATTTCATCTGGCCTTTACGAGACACATTTGATTAAACTCCGTGAACAATTAAAAAGAAGGGCCGCATTTGTCGAGGCCATATTGGAGCGGGACTTTCAAAGAGTTGCGACATGGAAAAAGTCCGAAGGCGGATTTTATATCTGGCTCAGGTTTCATGAACCCATTGTGAATAAGGCGCTTTTTCTAAACTTGCTCCACCAAAATGTTTTAATTAATCCGGGCTATATCTATGAGACAAAGGATTTACATCATATTCGTCTATCCTATGCCTATGCATCAATGCAAGAATTGGAAAAAGGGTTGGGGATTTTGCGGGAATTAATACTGTGAATTTATATATATATTTTGACTGATGGCCGGCCTTCCGGTTGCGACAATCATTGCTATATCCTTTTAAAACAATATGTTTACTTATAAATCGATGCCTCCAAACAAACAAACAAAAAACAAATCTCTAACTTCCTGGGGCAAACTGTTTTCCCTCTCATGATTTCATTATGTTGAGGAATAATGAGTATATAGATTCAATTAGTGGAGGAAAAATAATGCCGGAACTGCCAGAGATGGAAACGTATAAAACTTTGCTGCAGCAATTGATTGGAGGTAAAGTCATCACAGGTGTTGAAATTAATCGGGAAAAATCAATTAATGTATCCAAGCAGGAATTTACTCGTCAGATATTGAATCAGAAGATCGAAACCATTGATAGAAGGGCAAAATATTTAATTTTTCATTTGGAAAATGGAGCCTGTTTACTGTTACATCTGATGCTCGGCGGCTGGATGTTTTATGGAACGAAAGAAGACAAGCCGGATCGGACGGTGCAAGTACGGTTATCATTTGGAGACCGTCACCTTTATTTCATTGGACTGCGGTTGGGATATCTGCATCTTTTTACACCTGAAATGATTAAAAGCGAGCTTCAAAATATCGGGCCGGAACCATTAGATCCAAATTTTTCAACTGATGCTTTTCTCGTCATTATGAAAGGTAAAAGAGGCGGATTAAAAACGACGCTGATGAAGCAGGAAGTCATTGCCGGAATCGGCAACCGTTATTCGGATGAAATTCTTTGGCATGCCCAGCTGCTTCCGGACAGAAAAATAGATGAGCTGGACCAAGAAGCTCTGATTCGTTTATATAATTCAATCAAATTCATTCTGCAGCAGGCCATTCAAAATGGCGGCTACATGGGATCTCTCTTTAATGGAGATAACAAAACGGGCGGCTATAAGATGCTCGTCCACGGACTTGAAGGAGAAGCATGCCCGCGATGCGGCACTCCCATTGTGAAGGTGGAAATTTCCTCTCGCAAAACCTATTTTTGTGAAAACTGTCAGCATTAATAGCAGGAGAATGCATATGAGATTTGGCTGCCATCTTTCTATTAGACAAGGTTATTATGGTGCTGCAAAACGGGCATACGACATAAATGCCGGGGCCTTTCAATACTTCCCAAAGAACCCCCGCAGTTTATCGGTAAAAGACTTTAGCAAAGATGATGCGGCATTATGTAAACTGTTTTGTGAGGAAAAAAACCTTCTTTCTGTCAGTCATTCACCTTACCCGACCAGTTTAACACCGCAAGGTGAAAGAAAAAGAGAGCAAGTAATCGAATCCTTATTAAATGACCTGGAAATCTCCGACGCCTGTGGTTCAATTGGTGTTGTTGTTCATTTTGGCAAGCATGTTCCTCATCTTACTCCCCTTGAAAGCTACCAACTCATGATTGAAATGCTTAATGATGTTCTTGTGCAATGGGAGGGTACGGCTAAAATATTGCTTGAAAACAATGCAGGACTGCCTGGTACGATGGGAACAACTTTAGAAGAGCTTGTCCAGATTCGCAATTTATGTGAATATCCGGAAAAAGTGGGTTTTTGCTTTGATACTTGCCATGCGTTTGCAAGCGGGTTATGGGATGGCGAAAATTGGGACGAGTTAATGGAAAAGGGGACGGAGCTTGGATATTTCAAAGAATTATCCGCTATTCATTTGAATAATTCCAAGTATGCCGCCTACCAGGGAAAGGACCGGCACGCTCCTATCTTCGGAGTCGGCCATATAAAAGAAAATCAATTTGAACGTTTCATCACAACACCGCAGTTGAAAAAGGTTCCATTCATTCTGGAAACGCCCAAAGAAGAAATTTCACACGAAAAGGAACTTCAGCTTTTACATGAGAAGTGGGGAGATGGCCGTTAGTCGTACATTATCAGCTGGGATCGTTTATCGGTTTCTATGGGCAGTGTATCAGGAAATTATGAACCGGCGAAAAAGTCATAGTTTGATCTATTCAGACTCCCTTTCGGGTTCCATCAAGGATGGAACCCGAAAGGTTTTTTTGATCTCTAAAGAGGACGCTCCCCTTTGAAAAACCTTATAAACATGGCAATCATTTCCCATCTGTGTTTTTTTGTTGTCCTTTCTTTGAACATTTTGTTACCAATACCCCTTGTGATTCAAGAACAATTTGTGACATATATCACATACGATTGTCTTTAAACTTTGATGGTAATAAAATATTTGTAAATTGACCGCAGAACAACGAATACCTATTGCTGCTAAAAATTTTTAGTTCATAGAAAGGGGTCCCTCAATGAAAATAAAATGGGCTTTATTATGTTTGGCGATCACTATCCTTCCAATGCTGACAGGTTGCGGATCATTAATGGTTTTGGATCCTAAAGGGCCTCAGGCTGAAATGACAGCCAATGTCATTTGGATATCGATTGCAACGATGGCCATCATAGTTGTTGCTGTATTCGTCCTTTTGATTGTTATGTTAGTAAAATATCGCGCATCGAAACAAAGTGAGGATTACGAACCTCCGCATATTGAAGGAAATCCGGTGGTGGAATCAATCATTGTTGGGATACCGGTTTTAATTATTATTTTCCTTTCAATCGTTACGGTTAAATCGACCTATGCAGTGGAAGCAACACCGAAACAACATGAAGGGCAGAAGCCTTTGGTCGTGTACGCTTCATCTTCCAATTGGAAATGGCATTTCAGTTATCCGGAAGAAGATATCGAAACGGTAAACTACTTGTACATCCCAACAGACCGGCCGCTGGAATTTAAACTTTATTCATACGGGCCGATCACGAGTTTCTGGATTCCGCAGCTTGGCGGGCAGAAGTATGCGATGGCTGATATGGTGACAACGCTCCACTTGGCAGCCGACGTTCCCGGGGAATACATGGGAAGAAATGCAAACTTCAGCGGAAAAGGCTTCGCTGAAAATACGTTCCAGGTGAAAGCAATGCCAAAGGATGAATTTGATGATTGGGTCAAAGAAGTGAAAACAACGGCCGAACCTCTTACAAAAGAGAAATTCGATAAGTTACTGGAGCCTGGCCATCTTGGACAATTAACTTTCAGCGGGACACATTTAGAATTCTTGCCTGCCCCAGAAGGTGAATATAGCGGGCATCATCATGGCTCCCATGAGTCTCATGATGAATCAAACATGGAACATTCAGAGCACAGCCATCAGAAATAATTTGATGCAAAGCTTCTAAGAATTAGTTTTCAATGCTGATTAACTTAACCGGAAGGAGTCATATAAGGATGAACTATTTTGACCGATTTGCCATCCCTCATCCAAGTCCTGCCATTTATGCATCAATGGTAGCCATTGGTCTTACAGTGATCGCGATTGTCGCCGGTTTAACCTATTTTAAAAAATGGGGTTATTTATGGCGTGAATGGTTGACAACTGTTGACCACAAACGAATCGGGATTATGTATTTAATCTCTGCATTGCTCATGCTGTTCCGCGGCGGAGTAGATGCGATCATGATGCGGGCACAAACTGCCGTACCTGAAAATACGCTCTTGGATGCGCAGCATTATAATGAAGTTTTTACGACGCACGGGGTAGTCATGATCATTTTCATGGCGATGCCATTTATTTACGCTCTGATGAACTTTGTTGTTCCGTTGCAAATAGGGGCCCGTGACGTCGCATTCCCGCGCTTGAACGCGTTAAGTTTCTGGTTATTCTTTATGGGTGCCATGTTATTTAACATTTCTTTCGTCATCGGCGGTTCTCCCGATGCAGGTTGGACTTCTTATTTTCCGCTGGCGGGAAATGACTTCAGCCAATCGGTTGGAACAAATTATTATATGCTGTCGATTCAGATTGCCGGTATCGGTACATTAATATCCGGGATAAACTTTATCACGACCATATTAAAAATGAGAGCACCTGGCATGACTTTGATGAAGATGCCGATGTTCACATGGACTGCTTTTATCACGAACGTCATTGTCGTTTTTGCATTTCCGGTATTAACCATTGCGCTTTTGCTGGGAACAATGGACCGGTTGTTTGGAGCCAATTTCTTTACAACGACAAATGGCGGTATGGATATGCTTTGGGCCAACCTATTCTGGGTTTGGGGACATCCGGAAGTATATATTTTGATCTTGCCGGCATTTGGTATATACAGTGAGGTGATCTCCACCTTTGCCCGAAGAAATCTCTACGGTTATAAATCAATGGTTGGATCCATCGTGATCATTTCGTTTTTCTCATTCTTGGTCTGGACTCACCATTTCTTTACAATGGGGCAAGGGCCGTTGACGAATAGTATTTTCTCCATAACCACAATGGCGATTGCGATTCCGACCGGAATCAAGATTTTCAACTGGATTCTGACGATGTGGAAAGGGAAAATCAAATTTACTGTCCCTATGCTTTATGCGGTAGGTTTCATTCCGATCTTTACGATTGGCGGGGTTACCGGGGTTATGCTCGGTATGGCAAGTGCCGACTATCAATATCACAATACAATGTTTTTAGTTGCTCACTTCCACTACACAATTATTCCAGGTGTTGTGTTTGCCATGCTGGCAGGACTCACTTACTGGTGGCCAAAAATGTTTGGCTTTATGCTTAATGAAAGAATCGGTAAATGGGCGTTCTGGTTTATTGCGATCAGCTTTAATGTCACTTTCTTCCCGATGTTCTTCACAGGTTTGGATGGGCAGGCGCGGCGGATGTACACATACTCAGAAGCAACAGGGTTTGGACCGCTTAATCTGCTCTCATTTATCGGAGCCGTTGGGCTCGCCATTGGTTTTGCTTTAATTGTGTACAATGTTTATTACAGCACGCGTTATGCGTCCAGAAATATTAGTTCCGATCCATGGGATGCCCGTACACTAGAATGGGCGACACACAGTCCGGTGCCAGCCTATAACTTTGCGACGATACCGGAAGTTAATTCTATAGAAGCGTTTTGGGACCAAAAGAAGAAAGGGCATGGATTATTCAAAGATCATATTGAAAAAATTCATATGCCAAACAATACCGGCGGGCCGTTTATTATGAGTTGTATTTTCTTCGTTTGGGGATTCTCATTTGTTTTCAGCATGTGGATTCCAGCGATCCTTACAACCATCGGAATCTTCGCCTGCATGGCGTACCGTTCATTTGAGAAAGATGACGGGCATTACATTTCTGTTAAAGAAGTGGAAGACACAGAAAATAAGTTGCGAGGTGTCAGCTGATGAATGCAGATCACTCACTCCCTCTTGAATACAGCACAGATCAAAATCAACTGAATATTTTAGGTTTCTGGATTTTCCTCGGGGCGGAAATTATGCTTTTCGCTACGCTCTTTGCAACGTATTTCACTTTGCAGCATAGGACGGGAACGGGACCTTCCGGAGCGGAAATTTTTGAAATTACACCAGTGCTCATCGAGACGTTCGTACTCTTAACAAGCAGTTTTACGATTGGTCTTGGTGTTCACGCAATGCGTATTGGCAACAAGAAAGCGATGATGGCCTTTTTTGCCGTCACGCTGCTTCTTGGCCTTACTTTCTTGGGCGTCGAAATTTATGAGTTCGTCCATTATGTCCATATCGGAGCGGGACTGCAAACAAGTGCATTCACAGCCATCCTGTTAACAACTTTAGGGACACATGGAGCCCACGTAACACTTGGCTTATTCTGGGGATTATTCATCATCCTGCAGGTAAAGAAACGGGGATTAACACCAGGAACAGCCAATAAAGCGTTCATTTTTTCACTTTACTGGCATTTTCTGGATGTCGTGTGGATATTTATTTTCAGCTTCGTCTACTTGAAAGGATTGATGTAGCATGAGCGAATTATTTCCACGGAAACAAGTCGCAGGTTTTGTATTTTCATTAATGCTCACGGCCATTGCTCTTTCCGTTTATTTCTTTGATCTGTCGTTTGCAGCCGGAATGACCGTACTTTTGGTCACAGCGTTCGTGCAGGCTGCCGTTCAGCTTGTTGTGTTCATGCATGCAGGTGAAACGAAAGATAAAGGATCAATTTATACGAACATCTATTATGCATTTGCCATAGCTTTGGTCACCGTCTTCGGTACATTGTTAATTTTGATTTGGGATATGTAAATATCGATTAAAAGGAGTGTCTGAATGGCGCTCCTTTTTTATTGGAAAATCTAATCCCTTTATCAGTTTTTTTCTCCATCTCTTCAGTCGCTACAAAAAACACACCGATCAGAAAAATAAAAATAGCCCCCATCACTGCACCAATTCCTACGCTTGTAGCTACGCTGGTATCGCTTACAAAAAAACCGTATAGAAAAATTGCCATTCCGATTGAAAGGATTGTGTAACCAACAGATTTTGTAGCATTTAATATTTTGCGTGTAGATTCCATCGTGCATTCCCCCCTGCATCTATTATTCAACTAGTTCACAAATTTGTCAAATGTTTTTTGGTTCCGGCCCCCTTTGCGGTAATGCGTTACAGAAGAAGAGAGTGCGATGGAGAAATTGAAATAACAATGGGCGTCATTCTTTCTTAAGACAAATGATGGACTATTCTCGAATCCGTTGATTCCATCCCGAAAAAGAGGTAACCCACAGATATCGGTCACCAATCACCGAGATAGCTGTCCAACATAAAATATTTCATTTTGGAAAACATAAACGATAGCCAGTTTCAATATCAATACTCACAACATGAGGTGCAGGCATGCGAAGAAAGTCCGTCATTATTACATTGTTCTTAATTTTTGGGATTGCGGTTATTGCAGGAGTGAACTTTAACAGGCCAACGGGTAAAGTGCCCAACGAAGAACAGGCTTCCAGGAATTTGCAAGTTAGAAACATACAGCAGGAAAATTCCCATATTCAAAAAATAGACATGCTGCATCTCAATAACCATATTAAAATGAAATTGAATAACAGCCCCTCTATCAAGATGATCCATCATAATGAGCAGGATAAAAGTCACTACTACGATAAGGAAGCCGTTGTAAATTTTAAAGACCCGCCAAGTCAGGCGGATGTCGATAAAATGGCACGTGAGATTGACGGAAAACTTATAGATAAACTTGATTCCGTTTATATTTTTAAATCAAACAGCCAAACGACAACAGAGCTCATACAATATTTTGATCAAAATAATCAAGTGGCATTTGTTGAACCTCACTACATTTTTTTGCAAAATGAAGTGAACGATACGCTTTACCGGAACTATCAATGGAATTTGCCGGCTGTTGGAACGGAAAGGGGATGGAACTTCACACGAGGCTCTGATGATGTAACGATTGCAGTCGTGGATACAGGTGTTGATCTGAATCACCCCGATCTTTCCGGACGGCTGGCAAAGGGGTACAATGTTCTTGCAAAAAATGATAATCCGAATGACGATAATGGACACGGCACTCATGTAGCCGGGATTATCGCGGCTGTAACGAATAATGCCGAGGGGGTTGCCGGCGTTACATGGTATAATCCGGTAATGCCGGTAAAAGTGATGAACGCGGAAGGGATTGGCGGTTCCTTTGATGTAGCTGAGGGCATTCGCTGGGCGGCCGATCACGGCGCTGACATCATCAACTTAAGCCTTGGAAATTATCAATCCTCCCAAGTTTTGGAAGATGCGATTCGTTATGCGCTGGATAAAGACATCGTTGTTGTTGCGGCGGCCGGGAATGATAATACAAGCCAGCCGAGCTTTCCTGCAGCCTTGCCTGGGGTAATCAGTGTGGCCGCGGTAGACTGGGAAGGCAAAAGGGCCCCGTTTTCCAACTACGGGGATCATATTGACATAGCGGCCCCGGGGGTTTATATTCCCAGTACTTTTACTGACGGACAGTATGCAAGCCTTTCCGGTACATCCATGGCCGCTCCCCATGTCAGTGCTTTAGCCGGTCTCATCCGTTCTGTCAATCCGAATATGAAGAATACGGAAGTGGTGGAAATGATGACAAAAACGACGCAAAAAGCTGGAACGGAGGTACCTGACATTTATTATGGAAATGGGATTATAGACAACTCTGAAGCATTACAGTTAACCTATAAAAGAACAAAGCCTTTTGGTGGATGGTTCAATCGATTCAATGGGCGATAAAACTGTATATAGCAGCATATAACCTGGTGAAGACTCGCCAGGTTAATTTTATTTCAACATAATACGATGAATCCGGCTTGCCAAGTTGGTATTTGCCATTTAAATAATTTGTGCTATAATCAGTACAATTATTACATGTGTAGTTTTTGGGGCTAATTACTACACGTGTAGTAATTAATTGGAAGAAAAGAAGGTAAAAACATTGAAAAGCAGGGTTAAAAGTAAAAAGGCAAGGATCAACTCTTATTTCATCATGTTATTGATCATTTTAGCAGGGATCGGAGGTACGGGCCTATTCTTAATCATACATAATAATGACAGCAGACAGATGCAGGAAGCTGCAAACAATTTTATTCACATTTTAGAGAACAAGGAGTATGAAAAATTAGGTGATGTGCTTGAAAAACAATCATATACTTCAGCAGGTTATACTTTGAAAGGTGTGATAGATAAATACGATGCTATATTTAACGGAATAAATATTGATAATATCCAAGCTTCTAAGATTAAATTTGAAAAAATAAATGACAACGAACGAGAACTTTCTTTTCGATTAAATGTCACTACTCCATTGGGAGCTTTGGAAAATTTGGAATACCATACAAAAATCGTAAAGACGGATGGCCAGTATAGGGTAAAATGGGATCCTTCATTAATTTTTCCGGGGATGGAAGGAAAAGATAAGGTGGCATTTCGTCATTGGAAAGCGGAACGCGGGGAGATTAAAGATCATCTTGGTAATGGATTGGCGATAAACGAAGTATTTAAAGAGGCGGGAATTGTACCGAAAGATTTATCCCTAGGGAATGAAAAAGAAAAAAGGCTGCAAAAAATTAGCCAACAGTTTGATATCCCGGTAGAAGAAATACATCAAAAACTAAATCAAGATTGGGTAAAAGATGATTTATTTGTTCCTCTGAAAATCATTGAATCCAATAAAGCGGAAGTGATTCCCGGTATTTCCTATCAGACTACAAAGCTTCGTTATTATCCTTTAAAGGAAGCCGCTGCTCATTTAATTGGATATGTAGGGAAAGCGACAAAGGAAGATCTGGAGAAAAAACCACATTTGGCGGAAGGGGACATGATTGGCAAAGCCGGATTGGAAAAAGCTCTCGACAAAGAACTGCGGGGTAAAGATGGAGGAGAAATCCTTATTGTTGATGAAAACGGAGAAAAGAAACAAGAAATTCAAACTCTAGAGAAAATGGACGGAAAAACGATCAAACTGACGATTGATAACTATATCCAAATGGAGGCATTCAAACATTTGAAAGGAAAACCCGGCTCTACCGTTGTAATGAACCCGAAAGAAGGGGGGGTTTATGCGGCTGTCAGTTCCCCTTCATTTGATCCGAATAAAATGGTTCAAGGCATGTCCCAGAAGGATTATGATCGATATGCCAATGATGAGAATAAGCCATTTATCTCAAGGTTTGCTACAGGTTATGCACCCGGTTCCACATTTAAAACGATCACCTCGAGCATCGGCCTTGATGCCAAGGTGACATATCCAGATAAGCTTAGGAAGATAAATGGCTTAAGCTGGCAAAAGGATAAAACCTGGGGAGGCTATTCAGTTACTCGTGTTTCTGATGTACAAAATGTAGATATGAGAAAAGCACTCATTTACTCTGACAATATTTACTTTGCTCAAGAAGCGTTGGAAATGGGAGAAAAAACCTTTAGAAATGGTCTGAAACAGTTTATCTTTGGAGAGCAATTAGATTTGCCAATTGCGATGAAAGCAGCCCAAATTTCTAATCAACCAACATTTAATTCAGAAATTCTTCTGGCTGATACCGCCTATGGACAAGGAGAATTATTGATTTCCCCTATTCAGCAAGCAGCCATGTATTCTGTTTTTCAAAACGAGGGAAAGGTTGTTTATCCAAGATTATTAGATGAAAAACGTGTGCGGAAAACAAAACCTGCCATCACTAGTTCAACGGCGAATGAAATGAAAGATCGGTTGGAAGAGGTAGTAAGCGATCCAAATGGAACTGCCCATCTTTTATACAACGAACAGCATCAGTTAGCTGCCAAAACCGGTACGGCAGAATTAAAAATGCAGCAAGGAGAAAAAGGAGATGAAAATAGCTTTTTATTGGCCTTTGATGCTGGGAATGATCAATTTCTTCTTCTTTCACTTGTGGAACATTATACTGCAGGCAGTTCTGCAACCCAGTTGAATCAATCATTTATAGAGGAGTTATATGAATATTTTCAAATGCGTTAGTCTTAACAGGTAATTATTTACTCCAACCTGCAACAAGATTTAAGCTTTAAGCAATTGTCCCGTCTTGCTATAATAAATACTACAAATGTAAAAGCAGGAGGGCCATGATGAAAGAAATTCCCAAAATATCAGAAGCGGAATTTGAAGTTATGAAAGTGATATGGAAAAACGAGCCGATTTCTACTCCAGAGGTAGTAGAGATTGTATCGAAGAAAGTTGATTGGAAGCCAAACACCATTCAAACAATGTTATCACGCCTGGTGAAGAAAAAAGCATTGAAAACCAGAAAACACGGGAGGGTATTTGTTTACACTTCGCTGATTGAAGAGCATGAGTATGTTGGGCAAAAAAGTGAGTTATTTCTTAAACAATTTTTCGGCGGGGCGTTGAATTCAATGGTATTGAATTTTATTGAAAATGACCAGCTGTCAAAGGAAGATATTTCCGAGCTAAGAAAAATATTATCTGAGAGGGATATGAAAGAAGGGAAAAAATAATGGATACCTTTATACTGCGATTTTTTTTAAGTACGATAGTGGTATCCTCCCTTGTTTTAACGATTCTTTTGACGAAAAAAATATTTTACGGACATATGTCTAAGAAAACACATTATAAAATGTGGTATTTCCTTTTCATCCCATTTATAACTTCTTTTTTACCTGGAGATTTCTTCCGGATAGGAGAAATCTATCAACATATTAAGGGGCTGTTTTTCGTTCATAACGGCACCGCATATAAGGGTGAACGAATAAGCGGGTCAGATGTGTATCAAGCGCCTAACACTGACTTACTGCATGATTTCACGGTATCCGTGAACAATTCAACGCCAGATTTCATCCATCGTGCCTTACTTGGTGCCTGGATTATCGGAATGGTCCTTTTCATTGGCGTGGCGATACATGCAAACTATCAACTCCATCAATTAAAAAAGTCGGCTGCCACGATTAAAAATCAAAAAATAAATGAAATGTTAGAGGAATGCAAAGAGGTTGTAGGGGTGAAGAAAAAGATAAAATTACGAGAAACCCCGCTTATTACCTCTCCTGTCACACTCGGGATTTTACATCCGTATATACTTTTGCCAAAGAACACACGGGAAACATTCTCTTTAAATGAATTAAAATATGTTTTTTTACATGAATTGAGTCATCAAAAGAATAAAGATGTGTTTGTTAATTACGCCATGTGGGTTTTACAGATCATTTATTGGTTTAATCCACTCGTATGGTATGCCTTTAAAAGGATGCGAATAGACCGGGAGTTGGCTTGTGATGCTTCCGTCCTACACTTTTTAGATGAGAGTCGGCATATTGAATATGGATTCACAATCATTCGTTTTGCGGAAAAAAAATATAGCCAAGCTTATGGCCAGTTTGCCTCTGGAATGGGAGGGACCAAAGAACAGATTAAACAGAGAATCCAAAGTATTGCTGGCTACTCCAGGGATTCACTGCTGTTGAAATGGAAAAGCAAAGGAATCTGCGCGGCTTTAGGGATTTTTGTGTTATGTCTTAGTCCGCTAACCACAGCTATAGCTGTTTCAAATGATGTGTACCATTTCAGTGGGAAGAATACCGTATATGAAGATTTAAGTTCATATTTTAATGGGTACAGCGGCAGCTTTGTTTTATATGATGCCGCCACAAAAAACTATCAAATCTATAATCGGGAAATGAGTGAACAAAGGATCTCTCCCAACAGCACATATAAAATTTATTCTGCATTATTTGCTTTGGAGGAAAATGTTATTTCCGTAAAAAATAATGAACAGCATTGGGATGGAACTGTTTATCCATTTGAAGAATGGAATAAAAATCACGATTTATCTACTGCATTGGGCAGCTCGGTCAATTGGTACTTCCAAAACCTGGACCAAGAAATAGGAAAAAAACAATTACAATACTATTTCCATAAGATAAAATATGGAAACGAAAATCTGTCGGGAAAATTAGACAGTTATTGGATGGAATCCTCATTAAAAATATCACCGATTGAGCAAGTGCAGCTGTTAACCGCATTTGGAGAGAACTCATTTGGCTTTAAAGAAGAAAACGTTCGAGCAGTAAAAAATGCCATCTTTATTGATGAGCAAAAGAACGGTCAATTATATGGAAAAACCGGCACTGGAATGGTAAATGGGAAAAATGTAAATGGGTGGTTTGTTGGATTTGTAAAACATGACGACAACACTTATTATTTTGCAATCAATATCCAAAGTGAAAAAGGAGATGCCAACGGAAGCAAAGCAGCGGATATTGCAACTCAAATATTACATGGTAAACATATTTATTAAACAGGATGTTCAAAAAGTCACCAAATGATAAGCGGCGAATCTCTTCGTTGGCTTGTTTCAGCGCTGCAACTTTTTGAACACGCACTTAAAGCAGTCCCAAAAAGGATTCTTCCTTTTTGGGCATTTTCCGGCCCAAATACTACATTTGTAGTATTTGGGCCGGATCACATCCATACAGTTATTAAAGAAGGTGTTTTGACGATGAAAGAAAAAATGAAAAATGTAACTGCGTTTCGGATCAATCTCCTGTTTCTTATCATTTTTTTAATTTTTTGCTTGCTGATTTTTCGGCTGGGTTATCTTCAAATCGCGCACGGTGAACAATTCAATAATGAAATGAATCAATCGAATGTGGTCACTGTGAAAAAGCCTGCTCCAAGAGGATTGATCTATGACAGCAAACACCGCTTGCTGGTGGGCAATAAAGGGTTAAAAGCTATTACATATTTTCGCTTGAATAATAGTACGCCTGATTCCATGTTGAAGCTAGCAGAAGAACTGACGAAGTATATTTCCGTAGATACTTCCGAGTTAAAAAAGCGTGATTTACAGGACTATTTTGCCGCAAAGTATCCGGATAGGATCAATAAAAGGCTAAGTGGAAAAGAAAAGCAATTACAAGGAGGGGAATTATATAAAGCCCAAATAAAAAGGGTGAGCGACAATGACATAGCTTCTTTGGACCAACAAGAAAAAAGTGTTGCGATGCTATATAAAAAGATGAACAGTACTCCTGAATTTGATACAGTCATGATAAAAAATAAGCATGTTACAGAGGAAGAAGTTGCCAAGGTAAGTGAACATTTGCAAGATTTGCCGGGAATTGACGTGGCGACGGACTGGGAAAGAGATTATAAGGAAGGTACCATGTTAAAAAGTGTTTTTGGTTCAGTAACTTCTGAGAAAACAGGCTTGCCCAGCGACCAAAAAAAACTCCTGCTGGCAAAAGGCTATGCACTGAATGACCGGGTTGGAAAAAGTTACCTGGAAAAAGGATATGAAGAGATTCTTAAAGGTACAAAAGAAGAATATGAATTAAGGATAGACAAAGGACAACTGGAAAAATCAAAACTTAAAACAGAAGGGAAAAAAGGAGATAACCTCGTATTAACGATAGACATTGATTTTCAAAAAAAGTTAGATGAAATTGCAACTAACGCATTGATTCAACGGAAAGGCAAACTGGCAGATCGACTTTATATTAGTGCCATCAATCCGCAAAATGGTGAAATTCTCGGCATGACCGGGAAAAAGATAAACATGTCGACTGGCGAAATAGAAGATGATACGTTAGGTGTTTTTACCACTCAATATACAATGGGGTCAAGTGTAAAAGCGGCTTCTGTTCTTGCAGGGTATATGGATGAAGTGATTACTCTTGATGATAATGTAATGATTGATAAACCACTTAAATTTGCGGAGACCAAGTCGAAAAGTTCATGGTTTAACCGGAACGGGAGCATGGCGTTAAATGATACTACTGCATTAGAAGTCTCTTCAAATTCCTATATGATGCAATTGGCAATGCGGATGGGTGGAAAATATCATTACACGCCCGGGGAAACTTTGAAGATGAATAGTGAAGCGGTATTTAAAAAGCTCAGATATTATTATTCCCAATTTGGCCTTGGCGTCCCTACTGGAATTGATATTCCAGGTGAAACCGCAGGTTTAAAAGGCAAGGAAAGCAATCCCGGCCTTGCGCTCGATCTTGCTTTCGGCCAATTCGATACCTATACAACATTGCAGCTAGCTCAATATATCTCGACTATAGCAAATGGAGGCAACCGAATTGCCCCAAGAATGGTAAAAGAAATTAGAGGCACGGATGAGCAGGGGGAATTAGGTGAACTGAAAAAGGCTTTTACCCCCAAAATATTGAATCATATAGAGATTGAAGACAAATATATTAATAGAATCAAAACGGGATTATACAATGTTGTCCATGGCAGCAATCAATACGGGACAGGGAAAAAACTTGCAAGTTCCCCCTATGATATTGCGGGAAAAACCGGAACAGCTCAAGCTTTTTACAGCGGTCCTATTGAATCCGCAAATATGACGGCTGTGTGGAACTTAACTTTTGTTGGTTATGCACCATCAGAGAATCCACAGATTGCTATTTCTGTCGCGCTGCCCTATATGGACACAGATAAAGAAGATGCTATTTTAGATATTCCCAAAAAGGTATTTGATGCTTATTTTGAATCTGAATCGTGACCTGATTCGTAAAAATAAAATTAAGAGAGACCGGAGATTAAAAATGTAGTATTGCCCGCCAGTAAACCGGGTGAATGAATTCCATTATTAGTGTAAAAGAAGGAGTTAGGCCCCTTTTTGCTGAATATAGGTTTTATATGGGCGTTAATGAGAAATGAGATGATCATGTATGAAGAACAAAAGCAAGTTGGTACGAATGTATAAGGTGTTATTGATGTTCTTTACCTTTTTCATTCAGATCTATTGGTACAAAATGAGCAAGAAACCTGAAGCAGAATGGGAAAAACTATGGAGGAATATTGGAAAAAGGTTTAGGAGAACGCTTTTTGAACTTGAAGGCCTTCTTATTAAAGTAGGGCAGATCATTAGCAGCCGTGCCGATCTGTTCCCACAGCCATTGATTCGCGAAATAGAGGATCTGACCGACAAGGTACCGCCTTCGGACTGGAGTGAAATTCAGGAAATTCTCGAAAAAGAATGGGGAAACAATCATAAAGAGCTGCTGCTTTCTATTGAAAGAGAGGCGATTGCTTCGGCATCCATTGGAGAGGTTTATAAAGGTGTTCTCCAAGATGGATCAAGAGTAGCCATTAAGGTACAGCGCCCGCACATCAATTCCGTTGTTCAAACTGATTTCCGTACGTTAAGTATTGCCATTTGGTTTGCAAACTATTTTTTGCCCATTCCAAAGGGGTTTATCAATTTTAAAGTTTTGTTCTCCGAGCTAAAGCAGGTGATTGAACGGGAGCTTGATTTTACAAAGGAGAAGGAAACCCTTCTATACTTTCAAGAAAGATTCAAGGGGAATGAGATTGTTCAAATTCCGCAAGTATATACTGAGCTTTGCACTTCCAAAGTGTTGGTGATGGAATGGGTAGATGGGAAAAAAATAACCGATATTGCGGCTTTAGATCAGTTGGATGTACCCCGTAAGGAATTGGCGGAGCGGCTCATCAAGGTGTTCCTGCCTCAATGGCTTGAGCCCGGAACCTTTCATGCTGATCCACACCCAGGAAACATCCTAGTATCCGGGGATGGACGCATCATCCTGCTCGATTTCGGAATGGCAGGTGAAATTTCAAAAAATGATGCCTCTGCATTTCAAAGTTTAATTGAAAGCTTTTTGGCTAAAAATTATGCCAAGGCAGTCGAATGCCTGTCACGTTTGGGTTTCTTGCTTCCCGAGGCTGACACCAGGATGATGGAAAGGTTACTGGCTGAATGGATGACTTTCCAGCCTGCTAAAATGACTGACATGGATTTGATCACCTTCAAACGTGAACTTAACGACATGATTCAGGCACTTCCAATCCAGGTTCCGATCCGCTTTGTCTTTTTGGGCCGCTCTGTTGTTGCAATTGAAGGGATTATGACTCATTTGGTGCCAGAAGAGGAAATCCTTGATCTGGGTAAGCCTATTTTCATGGAATGGTTAATGTCCCAAGGGAATAAATGGTCCTTTGTCAACCAATGGATCCAATCACAGCCGATATTTAGGGTCTTTCACTCAGTGACAGAGTTTTTAAAGACACCAGAAAAACTGGAACTCATGAAGGAAACTGAACAAAGAAGACAGTTTCAATTTACGATTTACGAAAATCATAAGAAGCAGTTATTTCTATTGACATTGTTTGGATTAACAGGGATTACTGCTGGAATCCATCTATCAAACTTGTTAATCTTGAAACTTTTTATCGTACTGTCCGCCTTTTCGATTGCGGGTTATGCGATTATCGGTTATAAGCTGAAAAAATGGATGAAGTACATGCATAAAAAACGGTAATACTTTTTGTTGAAGTATTGGCATCAAGAAAGGGAGAGTGTCTTGAAATCGGCATTGCCATTAGCTTTAAGAATGATTTTATTGCCAGGTTGCAGAACGCGGCAAGCGTAAACTTGGACAGGAACCACCTGTACTTCCGATATAAATGTTTTTTAGTTTTCGGAGGTAAATCATTGAAGGTAAAATCTTGAACCAACAGTTTAATGTAATTTAGCGTTGATATTCCTTTCGTCATCATTTAAAATCAATTATGGATATCAAAGGTCTTTAATAGACATTAAAAGGAGTAAAACAATGAAATATTCAAAAGCTACTAATTATGCGTTACATGCAATAGTCTATTTAACTCTAACACCAAGTGGAAAAAGTGTAGGAGTGGAACAGTTGGCTAAAGTGCAAAATCTTTCTCCGACATACCTTTCGAAGATTTTAACAAAGCTTGTGAAGGCAGGATTGGTTGAATCAAACCCGGGTGTAAATGGCGGATATTCATTAGCAAGACAGTCATCAAACATTTCTTTCTTAGATGTTGTTCATGCGATAGAAGGGAAAGCACAATTATTCAGCTGTTCATTGGAGCATGGCGAACTAGACAGGAATCAAGGCTGTTTAATTGAAAAGGTGATGACTGAAGCAGAGCAAAAGATGAATGATGAACTGAGCAGCGTATCGATCTGTAAAATTGCTGAACAGATTCAATCATTAAAGCATTAAAATTCCTTGTTACAGTCTTAGGTTATATTTTTTACATTAATTATAGATATTAAAGGTCTTTAATAGGTTTATTGAAAAGGAGAAAAAAATTATGGATAAAAAACAATGTAATTTTAATGAGATGGAACGTTTAGCAAAAAAAGTTGAGTTCCTTGATAATCCGGAAAGAAGAGGGGATATTCCACCAAAGAAGCTCATAAAAAAGCTTCCTGTTAAGAAGACCGACAGTATATTGGATTTAGGCGCCGGTACAGGATATTTTACCATTCCTTTCGCTAAAACCGTTGAGGGGCCGGTCTATGCATTAGATATAGATTTAGATATGTTGGAAATTATAAAGAAAAAGGCAATAGAAGAAAATATAACGAATGTCAAATCTATTAAGGGCTGTATTGATGACCTTCCGCTATCCGATAATTCCATTGATCTTGTATTCGCTTCATTAGTTCTGCATGAAGTCCAGCAGTTATCCACTTCATTACAGCAAATTAAGCGAGTGCTTAAAGATAATGGATATTTCATATGTATTGAATTTGAAAAGAAGGATAACCAGCCCCATAATCACCCTAGAATTACATCTTCAGCGATGGAACAAGAACTCATAAAGGCAGGATTGGCGGTAACGGAGAAATTAACTCCTACAGATGCTATATACATGATCATTGCAAGGAAATAATTATTTATTGCTAAATATCCGGCACCTGGCCAACAAGAAATAGCGAGGAAGCTTAATAATAAGGAATTGAGGAAAGGGGCGGCAGCTATACTTATCCTATTATTTTTTAACCGTTAACCTACATCCGTAAAAATTTTACGAACAACTGGCAGAAGGCCCGGTATTTCAATGCCAGGATGAATCTCAGCGGCATAGATTCAAATAAAGATGAAAAAGCGCTTGCTTTTATCTTTTGAATATTATAACATTAATATAGAATGTACGTTCGGAGGTCCGGGTAAATATGGCGAACAAGGGTCCCCGCTATGTCGTAGAACTATTCCTCAAAACGGAGATTTTTCAAGTTCATATACTGGA